>NZ_JBRKJK010000014.1:0-9057 GCF_052983295.1 Porticoccus sp. GXU_MW_L64
ATCCTTGCCTGCGCGCAGGGCAGCAAGGGCTTCATTGACGTCGAAGTTGATTTCTTTGGACATAAGTCATCTCCTGATTTTTCAGTGTAAGGAAATGACACAGATTTATGAACACTACCCTTTTTAACGTATCGCCAAGCCGCTACAGAACTTTCCATATCAGTTCGCAGCATTTCAAGGCTTGCCGATAACAATTCACTGATTCGTATTTACCCATCACCAGGATGCGCTCGTATCTTGGCAAGCTCCCTTCAAGCCTACAAGCAACAACTGGTTGCAAATGCCGCACCTCAAGAGCAGAATTCCTTGTGCACACTCGAGTCCGGTAACTCGCAAGAGGAATCGAACTCATGGCAAAAATCTACAAAAGACCCAACTCGCCGTACTGGTGGTGCAGTTACAACGACCCCAATGGCGAAAAAGTTAGACTCTCTCTTAAACTCCCGATTGGAGACGAGTACAGGGAAATAGCCCAAATTAAAGCCTCGAAACTTGAGGTGGAACATTGGGAGGCCTGGAAGCAGGGAAAACTGGATAGGCCCGCATACACCTTTGACCGACTCATGGTTGAATGGATTGAGGAGTGTTCCCCCGGTTCAGCTGATTTAACGGCTATTAGAGCGCTAAAAACGGTGTTTACCGGGAAGGTGGTTAACGAGTTAAGAGGCAAGGATATTGCTGACTGCAAGCGTTTATGGCGCAAGTCAGGCATCAGCGATAACACCATCCGCCGCCGTTTATCGACGTTCAGCTCTGCCATCAACTACGCTCGCCGGGAATGGGAGTGGGATATTGACAATCCAGTGAGTGGACGACTGCCCAAGGAGGTGGAGTACGAAGCTGACCACCTTACTTATGCAGAAGCACAGCGGTTTATAGAGGCTCTGTATAAGCGGCAGTTCCAACCCTATAACGCACCCTACCTGTGGGATTTCTTTGTACTCGCAGTGAATACCGGGATGCGGAAAAGCGAGCTATTGGGATGCAAGCTGAATCAGGTGGATATTGATAACCAGTGTATCCATTTAAAAAGCTACCAGCAAAAAGGACGCAAACGTACTGCGACACCACTAAACAGGGAAGCAATGAAAGCTGTTGAAAGACGCTTGGCTCATGTTGAGGAGAAATACTCAGAGTCACAATGGCTGTTCCCCAGCAATAAAACCGGGGGAGAAACCCACCTGAAAGATGTGAAGACGGCTTTTACTTCACTCAGAGTTGAGGTGGGATGCCCGAAGATTCGTGTACACGACCTTCGACATACGTTTGCAAGCTGGTTAGTTCAGCGGGGGAAATCGCTCTACGAAACCTCAAAGGCATTAAGGCACAGTAGTTTGAAGCCCACTGAGCGTTATGCTCACTTGGAGTTGCAACATTTGCGAAGAACCGTAGCCGAAATGGAGCAAGTACCTGTGGTGTTTAGTGCACGGGGTCAGGCAGGCCGAGGTGAGGCAAACAAGCAATGGAAGGCAGCGCTAAAACGCCAAAAATCGACAGTAGAAAACTCGTGTGCTCAGTAATTTGGCACATAGTTGGCACACTGGCATTTTGGTTGTTTTTTGAACAGCAAGAAATTGAGTTGCTAGAAAAGAAAAAATCCCCTGACGTCAAAGACATACAGAGGATTTTAATTGGTGGAGCCTAGCGGGATCGAACCGCTGACCTCAACACTGCCAGTGTTGCGCTCTCCCAGCTGAGCTAAGGCCCCGTAAAGAGGTGCGCATTCTAGCAGCACCCCGTGGGCTGTCAAGGGCTTAAAAGAGGAAATATTGGGCCTCTTTATTACCCCAGTGATTGATACTCTTTCAGCAGTTTTTTCGCCTGCTTCTTCGATATACCACCTGCCGCATTCAAGGCATGACGCACCCTCGCCCGCACCATGTCCGGGCCCAATATAGCCATGGCATCAAACAGCGGAGGCGCCGACGGTGCACCCGCCACGGCCACAAACAGCGGAAACAGGAAGTCTTTCAATTTGATTTCCATGGCTTGGGCAATCTGGTTCAGCTCTGTATACAGTTGGTCCCGCTGCCAATTCTGCAACGCGTCCAGGCGCCAGGAGCTGAACTGCAGAATTTTGCAGATGGTTTCCCGTTCCAGGCGCTTGCTGTCAAAGCTGCTTTCATCCAGTACCGGCAAACCGGACAGCATAAAGTTGGCCAGCGGTGCAATATCGGTGAACTTCTCCACCCTGCCCTGAATCAGCGGCACCATGCGCTTGAGGTTGTCGCGGTTAAAGGCCCATTGCGCCACACGCTCGACAAACTGTTCTTCGTCCAGGTTTTCGCGAATCCAGCGGCCGTTGAGCCAGTCCAGCTTTTCCACATCAAACACCGGGCCGCCCAGAGAAACGGTTTCAATATTGAACGCCGCCTCCATCTCCGCCAGGGCGAACTTTTCCTCCTCGTTGGGCATGGACCAGCCCATGCGCCCCAAGTAGTTGAGCAGTGCTTCCGGCAGGTAACCCATATCCCGGTAGAAGGTGATGCTGGTGGGATTTTTGCGCTTGCTGAGTTTGCTTTTGTCCGGGTTTCGCAGCAGCGGCATGTGACACAAAGTGGGCATATCCCAGCCAAAGTATTCGTACAGCAACTTGTGTTTGGGGGCGGAGTTAATCCATTCTTCACCGCGAATCACGTGGGTAATTTTCATCAGGTGGTCGTCCACCACGTTGGCCAGGTGGTAGGTGGGCATACCATCGGTTTTCAGCAGAATTTGCATATCCACCTGCTGCCAGGGGATTTCGATATCGCCGCGCAGCATGTCGTTAACCACACAGGTGCCATCTTCCGGTACCTTCATGCGGATCACATGGGGCTCGCCTGCATCCAGTTTGCTTTGCACTTGTTCGGCGCTTAGCTGGAGGCCTCGGCCATCGTATTTCACTGCCTGCCCCGCTGCTTCCTGGTCGCAGCGCATCTGGTCCAGTTCTTCCGGGGTGGCAAAGCAGTAAAAAGCATGGCCTTTTGCCACCAACTGACGGGCGTAATCACCATAGATGTCCATGCGTTCACTCTGCCGATACGGGCCGTAATCGCCGCCTACATCCGGGCCTTCGTCCCAATTCAGCCCCAACCAGCGCAGGGAATCGAGAATGGCTTGCTCCGATTCCGGGGTGCTGCGGGTTTGGTCGGTATCTTCGATACGCAAAATAAACTGGCCGCCGTGCTGACGGGCAAAGCAGCGATTAAACAGAGCGACATAGGCAGTGCCCACGTGGGGGTCGCCCGTGGGGGAAGGCGCAATACGGGTGCGAACAGTCATGGCAGTACTAAGAATTTATCCGTTGAAAAGGCGGCGTATTATAGGGTTGAGAGAGGCCTTAAGCCACCGGCTTTTCCGAAGGCCGCCCCAACAGGTAGCCCTGGCCTGCGTCGAGGCCAAGTTTACGCAACGCATCCCATTCTTCCTGGCGTTCTATACCCTCTGCCATCAGTTGCAGGTTGCGGCTGCGAGCCACTTGCACCAGGGATTGTACGTAGAAGTGGTTGTCTTGATTGCTGTCCAGGTTGTGAACAAAGCTGTGGTGAATTTTGATGTGGTGTAACGGCAAGCTGCCAAGATAACCAAACGCCGAAGACTCCAGGCCAAAGTGATCAATAGCCAGGCTCGCGTTGTGGCGCAACAGCAATGCACTGAAGTCACGCACATGTTGCTCATTGACTTGCATGGCGTATTCGGACAACTCCACCACCAGGCGTTTGCTCAGTGAGCCATGTTCTTTGAGGAACTGGTTGAACCACTCCCGGAAACTCTCATCCTGAATGGATGCCAGGCTCAGATTCACGCAGAAATACACGTCTTTTGAGAACTCGCCCTCCTGACCAGCCAGAGCTTGCAGGACAAGGCGGTCGAAATCTGCCACCAGACCAAAGCGTTCGGCCATGGGAATAAATACGCCAGCGCTGATCAGCTCGTTGCCACTGGGCAGGCGAGCGTAAGATTCGTAAGCCACCAGTTTTTTGTCCGCCGAATAAATGGGCTGGTAGTGCAAAACAACGGATTGGGCTTCAATGGCGCGGTTGAGAATTTGCCGCCATTCATCGGTAGACGCAGACAGTACCGGCAGAACTTGCTCGGCGTCCTCGATACACTTCCAGCAGCTGTCATTGCTGTCTTTGGCGCGGTACAACGCAGTGTCGGCTTCACACAAGAGCTTGCCGATATCCTCAATATTACCCGCATAGCTGTAGCCCATGTGAATGACCAGAGATACATCGCTCCAGTGGTGCCACTGAATCTGACGGCTGGCATCAAACACCTTGGTAGCCAATTCTCTCCCTTCCGCTTCGATAATATGAGGTACAAACAGGGTAATTTCCGGCCCCTGACGACGGCTGACAATGGAGTGGGGATACGATGCCAGCAACTCCTGCAGCTGCTCACCAATTGCCCTGAGCACTTTATTGCCCCCTGCCCGGCCCTCCTTGCCGTTGACCTGTTGCATATTGCTGACCGTAAGAATCATAAGTGCACCGGACAGCTCACCCCGTTCCTCGCGCAGCAGGCTGGCGGTACGAGTGTCGAAATCCAGACGGCTGGACAGGCCGGTAACCGGGTCGCGCAGAGACTGTTCCTGCAAATATTCAATTTGGCTGAGTTGTTGTTCGAAAATGCTTTTCAGCTGCGCAGACATGCGGTTCATGGTTTCTACCACTCGCCGCAATTCCCGGGTGCGGGGCAACTTCTCGACAGTCACAAATTGCTGGCTGGCGATTTCTTCCGCCTGCGCTTCAACATCGTTCAGAGGACGCAACAATACCCGCAGAGCAAAGAACGCCAGCAGGCACACAAAAAGCGTCACCAGAGCAAAAACAGACAGCTGTTGTTCAGTAGTGCGCCAAAGTTTGATGTAGGCCTGCCCGGGGTGGCTGGTGACGGTCAGTGTGCCCAAACGCAGCCAGCCGGAATTGATTTCTGCGCGCCCCACCGGGGAAGACAATGGCACACGGTCAATAAACCACTGTGGAACACCCGTAGGCGCAACCGGAAAAGAGCGTTCCAGCAGCACTTCACCCTGCAGATTGCGATACACCATATTGCTGAAATAACCGCTGTCTGACACCGCGTTAAACATGGTATCCAGGGTCGCCAGATCCTGCTGTTGAGCCGCCTGAGTCATGGACAGAGCCACTGAAGTTGCTGTATCCCTGGCATGCACTTCCATTTGCGCGTCCAACAAAATTCGGGTGTGGTACACGCCAGTTACAATGTTTACGCCATAAAGCAGCGTAAACAGAATGGTAACGGCGGCAATTAACTGGCGGTAAAGTGTCACTTGTTTTTCCTGCTATCCACTTTTTGTTGTTATTGTTTTTCTTTTACGACCAATAGTCGGTTTGCTTAAGCTAAATCATCCCTATTGCCCCGGCCAAATGCAAACCCTTAACCGCGCTTTTGTCGAACCTGACACATCTATTTGGCAATCAAATGTTATGATTTTTTGAATCTGGTCGATAACAACCCCTGACACGGGCATAAGGGTACTTCCAAAAATAGTGATATTTTCGCGAGAGCAAGACGGCGGCGCACGGAGACCCGCAGTGTATAAGGCATACATGAGGATTCGCCTCCCCATAAACAAACAAGGACGCCAACGCCGCTATCGCGGAAATAGTGCATTTTTGGAGGTGCCCGTAAGAAAAATAATGTTGGCAAAGCGGCGAATATTAAAGGCAATCACCCTCTTTTGCTGCTCAGGGCTGTTGCTGCTGGGCCTGGTGGTCTATTCCCAGGAAGATTCCCTGTTTTCCCTTAGTGATGACCTGTTAAACAAGGTTGAAGAAAAGCACGGTCCCGCCGCCAGAAACCGGCTGGTTTTCTGGCAAAACCTGATTCAAGGGCATCAACAAAATGAGGAGCAAGAGAAGCTGGAAGCGGTGAACGATTTTTTTAATGGTGCCCGCTTTACCAACGACATGGAGCTGTGGAAACAGAAAGACTACTGGGCTACGCCGGTGGAATTTTTAATACAGGACGCCGGCGACTGCGAAGATTACTCAATTGCCAAATACTTCACTCTGCGGGAATTGGGCGTCCCCGGCGACAAGCTGCGCATTACCTATGTTACCGCCACCCGCCTCAATCAAGCCCATATGGTGTTGGCCTACTACCCTACCCCGTCTTCTGAACCGTTGATTCTCGACAACCTGAACAGGCGCATCAAACCCGCCTCCCAGCGTACCGACTTAATTCCCGTATACAGTTTTAATGCCGAAAGCCTGTGGCTGAGCCGTTCCCGCAATGAATCCCAACACAGCGGCAGCTCCGAACAAATCAAAGCCTGGTCAGACCTTACCCAACGGATAAAAGAAAGCGCTTTGTAGCCACCTGTAGTGCAACTTGACAGTGCAATGGCCACAAAGCGCTTCAGGATTCCAACCTCCTGATACTTAATCTACGATCAGGTTGTTGTTGTTGATCAGGTTGTCAATAATGGCGGCATCACTGGCTATACCCCCTGTCAAATCAATATTATCTACCCTGATAATCTGATCAATATTGCCATCGCCTTGTGAGCTAACCTCAATGGTGGTGTTGGTACCATCAAAATTAAATGACAGGTAGTCACTCAAAACACCGCTTTCTTCACCCTGCAACAGATCCTGTAAATTCAGCACATCACCATCAGCTGCATTGAAATCGCTGATAATATCTTCTGCCGGGCTAGCAGCTGTGCCCTCGTCGCCGGCCTGCCAGCGGAAGGTGTCAGCTCCCAAACCACCGGCAAGAATGTCGTCGCCGCTACCGCCGGTAAGAATATCGTTACCAAGACCACCTTGAAGGGCATCACTGCCGCCATTGCCAATCAGGGTGTCGTCACCGGTACCGCCAATCAGCAGTTCATCGTTATCGCCGCCGGTGATGGTGTCGTCGCCTGACAAACCATCGACAATACTGGACGCAAGATTTGCGGTTGCTCCAGAGCTATTTCCGCTGCCTGCGACAACGACAGTTTCTGTAGAGCCATCGCTCAAAGTAACAATCAGATTGGCATTACCTCCCAGCAAACCTCCCTGGTTACCGTTTCCAGGCCCTACATTGTCAAAATCAAGGCCAAAGCTGAAACTGTCTCCTTCAGTAAAGTCACCCTCAGCAAAATCAATTGTTAGTTCCGTTTCAGGTCCGTTAAAACTAAAGTCTGCTGGTGTAACACCAACCCCGTTCGGAGATGTAACTACAGGTCCAAACTCACCTCCACCTGCACCGGGATCAAATGCACCATCTGTTAATACAAGAGTAATACTGGCAACCGACAAACCTGCAGCCAAGGAACCTACAGACAGCGTATAAGCAGAATCATCATTAAAAACATTGTCACTATCAACTGCTAGAGCCACCGTTCCTATATTACTCGTCAGCGTATCATCCCCGTCTGTTCCAGAGACAACATCATCACCCAGCAAATCAGCATCAATACCCGTAGAAATATCCGAGCTATCCACCACCGTTACCGTAATATCTCTACTGCTTGTTGCGGTATCACCATTGGCGGTTTCACGGCTGGTGGCTTCTACAGTAAGTGTAATTTCGCCAGTAAACCCGGTGGGTGGTTGAATGGCAATATCGTTAAGGCTCCAGCCCAGAATATCAATCTCATCGGTTCCAGCCGTTGCCGTAAAACTGCTTGTACTATCGGTCAGTACAGCGCCTTCCGGAATGCCACTGATTACAATACTGTCAATCACTTCTGAACCGTCGTTATCCGTTAGCGAAACGGCGATATTCGAAATTTCGATCAAGGTATCTTCCATTCCCACGTTAATAGCTTGCGGGAAAAAACCTCCATCGGTATTTTGGCCAGGTTCTGTATTCGTCACAAAACTGGAGAACTGCCCACCGGCTGCAGCCAGTTCGTTGACGCTGCTGTAAATATTAAAATTGCTGCCATTGAGTATCTGTGGCGCACCGCCATCCACAGCGATATTCAGTGAAAACTGACCTGGGCCAGAGACATTGTTTACATAGACTTCCAGTGTGTAATAACCGCTCTCAGTAGCAGTAAATATATTGCCCTGCACGTGGTTCCCTATTCCGCCCGGAGGGGGAGTATCGCCACCAAAGTTGCCAAATGAATCGCCAGTGGTGCTGAGAATAGTTTCACCACCCAGCTCAATGCGTATGGAATCATCCCGGTAACCAAAGAACTCATAACTGGAACCGGCTTCCAGATAAATCAGTCCAGTAACGGAATAGGAATCCCCTTCTTCCACAGCCACCGTTGATCCATCCGTCTGGGTTGCACCGGCAGTTTGAATTCTCGGTGTACCAAAACCATTGATTTCGCGGGCCTGAGACGTCGCCGTTGCAGGATCAATAATGCCTTCCTGCAAGGCAGCGGTTCGATTGGCATTATTCAGTTCATCGTAAAAGCTGAGTAATAATCCGGTGGATTCTGGCGGAGGAATTTCCTCGACGGTGCCGTCACTGGTGATGACATCTGAGTCGAAGGCTATGTTGGGTGCATCGGCAACGGGATTAACCGTAACAGTAAAAGAGGAAGTATCCGTATCACCGTTGCTGTCAGTGACTGTGTAAGTCACTGTATCTTCACCACTGAAATTTGCATCAGGGGTGTAATTCAAAGTGCCGTCTGGATTGACAGAAACCGAGCCATTGATGGCAGAAGGTGTTCCCTGAATAGTTAACGTATCGCCATCCAGGTCTATGTCATTACTGAGTACATCAATGCTGTTTAATGAAGTATCTTCGTTTGTAACAAATGGCCCATCCTGTACAGCCACTGGGGCATCGTTTACATCTGTTACATTCACCACCACAGTAATCGGGTTCGAAGTGGCTCCATCGTCGTCTTGCACGGTGTAGGTAAAGCTGCCGGCGCCCACAAAGTTGGCATCCGGGGTAAACGTCACTTCACCATTAACAGGGTTCACGCTGGTGCTGCCATTGCTAGCCGAAGTGACAGTCACACTGCTTGGAACGATAACACCGTCTAAATCTGTGTCGTTAGTGATTACATCTACAGCAATTGCTGTGTCTTCGGCGGTGCTCACTGGGCCATCTTGTACAGCCACTGGGACATCGTTTACATCCGTT
>NZ_JBRKJK010000015.1:0-70822 GCF_052983295.1 Porticoccus sp. GXU_MW_L64
CGGTGATGCTGAACACGGTGCCGTCGGCCAGACCATCGGCGTCGCTGGCGGTCAGGGTGCCGGTGATGGCACCGGCGTCTTCTTCGCCACTGCCACTGGTGTCACCACCCACGGTGGTGGGATCGTTCACCGCTGTCACGGTGATGTTGACGGTTTCGGTTTCCGCCGTACCGTCGGCGCTGGTCACGGTGTAGGTGAAGCTGTCGCTGCCGTTGAAGTTGGCGTCCGGGGTGTAGGTGACGGTGCCGTCGGTTTCGATCACGACGCTGCCGTTGGCCCCATCGGTGACGGCGGTCACCGCCGCGTCGGCGGCCTCGAAGTTGTCGTTGGCCAACACGTCGATGTTGACCGCGTTATCTTCGTCGGTGGTGGCGCTGTCCGCCACGCTGTCGTCTTCGCCGGTCACGGTGATGGCAATCACCTGGGTGACGCTGTTGCCGGCATCGTCGGTGATGGTCACGGTGAAGTTGTCGCCGCCGTTGTAGTCGGGGTTCGGGGTGTAGCTCCAGGCACCGGTGGCCGGGTCGATGCTGGCGCTGCCGTTACTGGCCAGTCCGGTGATGCTGAACACGGTGCCGTCGGCCAGACCATCGGCGTCGCTGGCGGTCAGGGTGCCGGTGATGGCACCGGCGTCTTCTTCGCCACTGCCACTGGTGTCACCACCCACGGTGGTGGGATCGTTCACCGCTGTCACGGTGACACCAACAGTAGCGGTATCACTACCACCATTACCATCATCGATGGTGTAAGTGATAGTGTCAGAGCCATTGAAATTGGCATCTGGGGTATAGGTTAGAGTGCCATCGGCATTAATGGTGATACTGCCATTTGTAGCGGTGGCAGTAGTGATGGTTAGATCATCACCATCCACATCAGAGTCGTTGGCCAGTACATTGACAGTGGTTACAGGAGTATCTTCGTTGGTGATAACAGCGGAATCGTCCACTGCTTCAGGTGCATCGTTCACTGCGGATACGCTGAGGGTCAGCGTATCGGTCATCCCGGTATTGGTGGTGTAGGTAATAACCGGTACATCACCGTTAAAGTCCGCCACTGGGTCAAAGCTGTAGCTGCCGTCGCTATTTAGTACGAAGTCACCAACACCAGAGATTGTTGTTGTATCTCCAGCGTTACGTATAGTTACATCTCCGGCAACCTGGTAGCTGGAAATGGCCAGGATATTGTCTTGGTCGCTGTCATTGTCGAGTACGCCACCAGCGCCCGCGGCAACGTTCAGGTTGTTGTCTTCAGCAACACTATTACTGTCGGAGTTAGTGATGGTTGGATCATTGTTGAGCAGAACACTTGGAGTTCCGCTGGCGGTATCGGTGAGGGTTGGATCGGTATCGTCGGTAGCGATCAGACTGACTTGTGGCAGCAGGTTGCCGTTGTTGACAAAGTCTGCACCAGTCTGGGTGAGTACGATGTTGTTGCCGTCGATGGCGAAGTAGCCATCGTCGTTGGAGCCTGGCGCGAAGTCTACGGATGGTGTGCCATCCGGGTCGGTGGCAGTAAAGGTGCCCACTACGCTGCCATCAAGGGCGCTGTCTTCAGTAACACTGCCTGGGGTAAAAGTCAGTTCGGGGGCATCGTTTACCGGGTTAACGGTGACTGTCAGGGTGCCGTTTGCGGTGCCACTATTACCATCGTCTACGGTATAGGTAACGGTATCAACACCATTGAAGTTGTTGTTTGGCGTGTAGTTGAGAGTGCCATCCGGGTTGATGGTGACGGTGCCGTTAGTGGCGGTTGCGTTGGTAACACTGAGGGGGTCGCCATCCTGGTCTGTATCGTTAGCCAGTACGTCAATATTGTTCAGCGGTGTGTCTTCGTCTGTTGTGACGGTGTCGTCCACGGCAACAGGGGCATCGTTTGCGGCATTAACAGCGATGGATACGGTGGCGGTATCGGTACCGCCCTGGCCATCGTCGATGCTGTAAGTAAAGCTGTCGGCACCCTGAAAATTGGCGTTTGGTGTATAGGTAAAGGTGCCATCGGCATTGAGTACCAAGGTGCCATTCTGAGGGCCATTTACCGGGGTGGTGTTGACACTGAGAGGGTCGCTATCCTGCCCGCCATCGCTGTCTGCGCCATTGCCGTTGTCGGTTAGTACATTGCCTTGCAGTACGCCATCTTCGTCCACAGAGAAAGCATCGCCCAGAGCAACCGGGGGAACATTGGTCACGGTCCAGATAAAGGATTCTGAAGCCTGGGCGCCGCCATTGTCGGTAACGGTAATGGTGATGTTGTAATCCTGAACGCTGGTGCCGCTGGCATCAGACACTATTGTGCCGCTGATGACCCCTGTTTGCGGGTCGATGCTCAATCCTTCCGGCAAGCCTTCTGCGCTGTAGGTGAGCTGGCCGTCCGGGTCAGTAAAATTGCTGGCCACGCTGAAGGAGATAGTTTCGCCGTCGTCGCCATTTTGTGGGCTGATGGATTGAGATGAGGGTATGGCGTTAAGCAGTTCCGCCTGCAGGTTCTGGTCTTGGGTAACAACGGGCGTGGCAAAGGCAATATCCGGGTCGATGCCTACTTCCGGGTTCACGCTTTGTTCGACCCGCTCCAGGCGCACGCCCTGCCCCAACTCGCCTTCGCTGCCGTTGCTTTCTTCACCGGCCGCAGTGGGTTGCAGCAGTTCGTTGATGTCCTGGCCGTTTTCCAGTGCGGCCATCAGCTCTTCAAAGGTTGGCGCCAACGCTTCGCCCTGCTGGTAATCCACTTCTGCCATGTGTAAGAAACTGTCGGCATTGAGGCTGGAAATACCCTGCGGCGGCACTTCGCGCACAGAGCCATCGGCAAAGACAATGCTGTTGCGGGCGGAATAAACCTGTTGTTGCAAATCGCCAGCTGTGTCGGCGATATCAATTCTCAAGGTGCTGTGAACTCTGAGTCCTTCGCCGGCAAATACCGGGTCGCCGACTTTCAGATCACGAGCCTGACCATTGCCTGAAACAGCCACCAGAACACCACCATCGGTCGCATTGACGATACCGATTGGATTTGCGCTTCCGTTGTTCATGCCTTGAGTTTCCATTATTTCACCTTGTGCCTTTCGCTAAAGCAGCGGCCCGCTTGCATCGGTGCCGCTAGCTGACAGTCTTGTTATCTGCGATTACAGTGCCGCACCCATAGTTCCCAGCAGATCACCCGTGGAACGGAGAATGCGGTATTCACTAAACAATACCTGATGCCAGGCTTGCTGATAGGCCACCCTTGCATCGATGTATTCGTTCTCAGTATTCAGCAAATCCAGCAAAGTTCTGCGACCCAGATCAAACTGCTGGGTGTAGGAATCACGGGTGGACAGGGAGTCCTGCATATGGTTTTTGAGAGCCGGCAGCTGATTTACCAGGGCTTCTCTGGCGGACCAGGCCAGGCGCAGCTCTTCTTCCACTGCGCGGCGTGCGTCATTGCGAATTTCACGGGATTGTTCTACCAGGTGGGCAAACTGCTGCTTGCGGGCCACATCCGCCTGGCCATTAAAGATGTTGTAGCGCAGGCGCAACATTACTTGAGTGTCGTCGATGCGCCCTTCTACACCATTGATATTGTCGTTCCAGTCCCGCTGCGCTTCGATATGCAACGAAGGGTAAAAGGAGCTCTTGGTTTGTTTGTAAGTTTCCTGCACCGCTTCCACGTCCGCTTCGGCGGTTTTCAGCAATGGGTGATTGGCAGCGGCCCGGGCCACCGCTGCTTCTACGGTAGCAGGCAGCGCGCTGCCATAGCTGCCGGGAGTGACCAGTTCGCCTTCTTCCGGGAAGCGACCGACGACCCGCTGGAAGTTAATGCGGGCATCCAGCAAATTGTTGGTGGCGGTAACCAGGTTGGTTTTGGCCAGGGCCAGGCGGCCTGATATCTGGCTCAGGTCGGCCTTGCTGCCGGCACCGGAGTCAAAGCGCTTTTCCATGCGCTTGTATACGTCTTCATGGAAGGCCAGCGATTCTTTGGCAATGTCGAGAATTTGCTGGCGGTTGAGCACATCGATATAAGACTGGATCACCCGCAGTGACACGTCTTCGGCCACAGAGCGAGTGCGGTGCTCAGCACTTTTCAGGCGGGCTTTTTGGTTGCGGTGTTCACTTTGCGAGCGGAAGCCGTCAAACACCAATTGCCTGAGGTTCAATTGCAGTTCGCTGCGTTCCAGTTCGTTGCGGGTGCGGCCAGCGGGCAATTCGCCGGTAAATGGATTGCGCCCCACCACCGGGTCGCGCTCCTGAAAACCATAGGCGGCCACCAGGTCCAGGGTCGGGTAGTATTTGGCCAAAGCCTGGCGCACCTCCCGGTCGCGAGCGTCCACTTCACGCTGTTCGCGGCGGATTTCCGGGTTGGTTTGCAGAGCAATATTTACGGCCTGCTCTACACTCAATGTGTCGGCTGACGCCATATTGACGAACACCAGAGAGAGGACAGAAAGCAATGTGCGCTTTGCCATAGTTTTTTCCTTGTAGAGCAGTCTTATCAATGTTTCCAAACACAATATTATTATTGGTGTTTGCTGTTGGTATGTGTCGCTGATAAATACCGGGGTTCATAACTCTTCGGAGCCGTATTATGAACTTTCAGCTTGTGCCTGGTGTGTTTATATGGGGTTGTCACTGATTTGTTACATTTAAAATCAATCAGTTACACCATTAAACTCAGCTAACTTGCCAAAAAACTCACTTAATTTCAGCCCGATATAACCCGAAAGTGTGATATTAGTCACACTTTGACTGTGAATCAACGCCATTAATTAGCACTAAAGAACCACTTATAGGGAATAAAGTATTAGATGCTCAGGAATTAACGCTCTCTTAGAGCCAATTCCCTCATCTTTAGTATGGGTTTGAGGATGTAATCGAGAACGGTCTTCTGACCGGTGAGGATATCTACATTGACTACCATGCCAGGGATGATCGGCAGCTCCTGATCACCGTTGCCAATGTAGGCGCCGGCGGTTTTCAGGCGCACCTGGTAGTAGCTCTCCCCTTCTTCATCGACGATGGTATCCGGGCTGATTAGCACAACCTCGGCATCAAGGCCGCCGTGAATGGAGAAGTCGTAGGCAGTAAATTTCACCAGCGCGGGCTGGCCGGGGTGAATAAAGGCGATATCCGCCGGGCGGATGCGGGCATCCACCAGCAGTGAATCCTCCACTGGCACAATTTCCACCAGATCCATACCCGGTTGAATAACGCCGCCGATGGTTTTCACTTTGAGTTGCTTTACCATGCCCTTGACCGGTGAGCGCACAATGCGGCGCAGCACCTTGTCTTCCAGGGATTGACTGTTTTCCCGTTTCAGCTGAAGTTCGGCCAGCACATCGGTTAGCTCGGCACGGGCTTTACCGGCAAATTCTTCGGCAAAGCCAGCGGCGGTTTGCTGGGCCTCCTTGATGGCGGATTCCAATTGAGGGATTTCCAGTTTGACCTTATTCAATTCGCCGAGCTTGTCATTTGTCTGGCGCTCCAGACGCAGAAACTCTACCTGGGAAACCGCGCCGTCCGCCACCAGTGGGCGGTTTAATTCCAGCTCCCTTAATTGCAGCTCATAGCTGCGGGACAGGTTTTCGCGAGATGCTTTGGCTGCGGACAGCTCCTGTTTTTTCTGGGTGATTTTTTGCTGCAAAGCGCTGGCCTTGGAGCGAAATTCCCGTTGCCGCCCCTCGTAGAGCTGGCGCTGTTCGGAAATCAGGCTTTCGTTCTGCTTTCCGTCAAGGCCGGCCAGTTCCTTGTCCAGTGAAGAACCGTTTGCCTCCGCCCGCAGGCGGGCAGCACGCACCGAGAGCTGATTGATTTCCAGGGTCAACTCACCAAAGTCTGCAGAAAAGGTTTTGTCATCGATATTGAGCAGGGGTTGCCCCGATTCCACCAGTTGGCCTTCATTGACCATCAGGTCGAGCAGAATGCCGCCTTCCAGGTTTTGCACTATCTGAATATCGCTGGAGGGCACAATCTTGCCATCGCCACGGGTAAACTCATCGATATTGGCGAAAGACGCCCACACCACCATCACCAACAAGAACAGCCCCGCTATCCACAACAGCAGACGGCTCATTACCGGCGACTGTTGCAGCATGGCCTCCGATGAGTAGGACATGTATTTGAGATCGACGCTTTTGGTGTCGTCCAGGTAGCGAGAAAGTTTCTTTAAGTTCATATCAGCCTCTCTTCGCCAACTTGCCCTGTTTCAAGGCTTCAAGAATATCCTCTTTGGGGCCGTCTGCCACTACAGAGCCCTGGTCGAGCACAATCAGTCTGTCCACCAATTCCAGCATGCTGCTTTTGTGAGTCGCCAAAATCAGGGTTTTGCCGGCCGTGGCTACTTTCAGTTGCTCGCGGATGCGTTGTTCACTGCCCATATCCATAGAGGCGGTAGGTTCATCCAATAGGTAAATTTGCGGGTTGCGCAGCAACACCCGGGCCAGGCCAATGGCCTGACGCTGCCCGCCAGACAGGGTTTCACCACGCTCCCCAACCGGCATTTCGTAACCCAGCGGGTGGCGATTGATAAAGTCAGCAACTCCGGCGCCCTCCGCCGCGGCAACAATTTCCGTGTCTTCTGCGGCGGGTACGCCGTAGGCTATGTTGTCGCGAATGGTGCCGTAAAACAGGGTCACATCCTGGGACAGGTAACCGATGTTGTGGCGGGTATCTGCCGGGTCCACCTGTTGCAAATCAAAGCCATCAATGGTCACTGAACCGGCGTCCGGTTCGTACAGGCGCAGCAGCAACTTGGCCAGCGAGGACTTGCCGGAACCAATGCGGCCAATAATGCCTACCCTCTCACCGGCGTTTATGGTGATACTGACCCCGGAAAGTGCCGGGTTCGCTTGTTCCGGATAACTGAAATTCACCCCTTTCAACTGGATATCGCCACGCAGTACCGGGCGATGCAAAAAGCGTTTGTTGTGGTCCCGCTCTACCGGCAGGGCCATAATTTCATTGAGGGACTTCAAGGTTGCCTCAGCGTGATCGTAGCTGCTCAGCAACCCGGCAATCTGTCCAAGGGGGGCCATAATGCGGCCATTGAGTATCACGCAGGCGATCAAGCCGCCGAGAGAAAGTGAGTGATTGGCAATCAGGTAAACACCCCACACCACCACCGACACCATGGCCAGTTGTTGCAGAAATTGCACCACCTGCAACACCGTATTGGATGTGGCGCGGGTCTGCAGCCCCCACTGGGACACATAACCAACGGATTGCTCCCAGTTGTGCTGCACTTTACTTTCCGCCCCCAGCGACTTGACGGTTTCCACCCCGATCAGCCCCTCCACCAGAATGGCATTTTTGCGGGAGCTGGCGCGCATCACGTTTTCGATGGCCGGGCGCAGCTTTTTTTGCACGGCGATGCCGTACACCACAGCAATTGGCAGGGCCAGCAGTGGCACCGCCACCAGCCAGCCCCCAAGAAAGGCCATAACAATCACAAACAGAATCAGAAAGGGAATGTCCACCAAAGTCAGAATGGTGGATGAGGTAATAAAGTTGCGCAGCGCATCGAACTCGTGCAGGCGATTGGCAAACGCGCCTACAGAAATGGGGCGGTGCTTCATTTTCAGGTTCAGCACCCGCTCAAACAGCTGTGACGACAAAATCACATCGGAGCGCTTCGCCGCCAATTCCACAAAGTAGCTGCGCAAGCCTTTCAGCAGCAGGTCGAACAGGTAAACCACGAAGATGCCAATGGTCAGCGCCCACAGGGTTTCAAAGGCGTTGTTGGGCACCACCCGGTCGTACACATTCATCACAAACAGCGGTTGGGCCAGTACAAACAGATTGATCAACAGCGAGGCGATCAGTACATCCCGGTAAATGCTGGAGGAGCTCTTGATCACCCCCCAAAACCAGTGCTGGCCGGTATTGGGGTAAATTTTCGGGGAGCGTTGGTCGAACTGCTGCATCGGCCGCAGCAGGAATAAATGGTTGTCGTACACTTCTGCCAGCTCGTCCAGTGAGAACTGCTGATATTGCTCATCCGGGGACACCAAAACCCCAAAGCCGTGTTCGAAATCCAACTCTGTCAGTACCGCAGCATTGCCGTCTTTCAACATCAGCACACTGGGCAGTGCCGCAGGTTTGATGGCGTCCAGGCTTCGCTCCACCAACAGGCCTGCCATGCCCGCCCGGTTAGCCGCCCGTACAAACAGTTGCGGGGTGAGTTTGCCGTCTTCCATAGGGAGGCCGGAAGTCAGCGCTGCAGCGGTGGTGGGGCGCCCTTCCAGTTTTGCTGCAATCAGCAGGCACTCAAGCAGGCCTTGTCCGGTAGGTAAAGTCATTATTGTTATATCCTGTTACTTGCCGCCTGTGACGCAATTCTAACCCTTGCACAACCACGCAACAAATACGTCATGGCCGTTTAATGCCTTGTAACGTCTCAAAACTGACATCTTGTGCCGTATTCAGAAAATCTGCGATATAGGCGCTGTTCGCCTGCTCCTCTCTGATACTGGCGTATAACGTTCGCCACAGGCCCGCTTCGCCGAGGGAGCAGGATTTCACAAAACCGTTGCTGGTGTAATCTGCCATTGCCCAGTTGGGCAGTGCCGCAACACCTCTGCCGCTGGCCACCAATTGAGCAATCATCAGGGTGAGTTCGGCGGTGCGGATACCTGTTGGCTCAACCCCTGCCGGGGTCAAAAAGTGCTTGAACACATCCATACGCTGCGGCTCGACCGGGTAGGTAATCAGTGTTTGATCCGCCAGTTGCTCCGGCTCCACAAAGGCCGCGTCTGCCAGGGGATGCTCTTTCGGCAGAGCCAACTTAACCTCATAGCGGAACAACGGCTCATAGTGGATGCCCTCGATCGTTTGAGGGTCTGAAGTCACCACCAAATCCAGGTCACCGCGCAGCAGCACCGGCAAGGGTTCAAAACTGAAACCGGTGCTCAAATCCAGTTCCACATCCGGCCAGCTGTCACGAAAGCGGTTGATGGAAGGCATCAGCCAGTCGAAACAGCTGTGGCAGTCAATAGCCATAAACAGGCGCCCTGCCCGCCCCCGGGTAATCTGCTTGAGGTCGCGCTCGCCCTTTTCGATCAGCGGCATTACCTGTTGAGACAGCTGCAACAGGCGCTGGCCCGCATTGGTGAGGCGCAAAGGCCGGGACTTGCGCACAAACAGCGGTGTACCGATACGGTCTTCCAGCTCTTTGAGCTGGTAGGAAAGCGCCGACTGGGTAAGATGCAGTATTTCCGAGGCCTCAACCAGTGAGCCGCCCTGTTCAAGTGCCCGAATAGTACGCAAATGGCGAAGGTCTATCATAAGTGGTATTCAATATGGTTTTGGTTTGATTAAATTTTTCTCATAATAAATCTATGGCAGGAATTGCGCCAGCGCCACATACTTTGTGGCCGTTACAGGAAATCCCATGCAAGTCATCGAATTTACTGACATCACCATCAAACCCGCAACCTGGCAACAGGATAAGCAACAGCTGATGAGCGTGCGCCAGCCTGTGTTTGTGGAAGAACAACAGGTGCCCGTTGAGATAGAAATTGACGAGCAAGATCCTTTGAGCGCCCACTGGCTGGCCTACTCCGCAGACGGCAGGGCAATTGGTACAGCCCGCCTTGAGCCCAGCGGCAAAGTGGGCAGAATGGCGGTGTTGGCACAACACAGGGGAACCGGGGTGGGCTCGGCACTGTTGCGGCGCATTATTCTCGACGCCAGCAGCCAGGGGCACAGCCGCCTCTACCTGCACGGGCAATGCCACGCTCTGGAGTTTTATGCACAATTCGGTTTTGTGGCATTCGGCGAAGTTTTTGATGAAGCGGATATAGACCATCAGGCCATGGAGTTGGACCTTGGTCCCTACCGCCACCGTGCCCGCAAAAGCAATATGATCGTCAACCCCCTGGAAAGCCCAATGGCCATGCAAGAGGCGTTGGTGGCTGCGGTTGGCAACACAAGCCGCAAGATTCGCTGGTACTCAGAACAGTTTGATGACGAGTTGCTGACCAACACCGACAGCGGTGCTGCACTGCGACAATTTCTGAACAGCTCCGCAAACTGTGAGGTGCAATTACTGATACGGGATGTCGACCCGGACAGTGGCCGCCAACACCCGCTTTTGGTGTTGCAACGAACTCTGGACAGCCGCTTCCATATTCGCCAGTGTGACCGCCGCGATACCACACCGGATTGGCCCGTGATGGTGTTGCTGGACGACCACCAACTGTTGCGCTCCGGTGTCGGCCCCGGCCAGGCCGGACAATGGTTGCAACAGGCCCCCGCGGAAGTGCGCCAGCAGGAGGAGCGGTTCGACAGTTTGTGGCAACGCTCACCGGTGCCTGTTGAAGTACGCCAGTTGAATATATCCGGGTAGTGCAACAGTCGGCACATATCATTAAAATGCCAACTTCCCCGTAGGGTGGATTAGCAAAGCGTAATCCACCAGCCACGCTTTCTGGTGGATTACGCTTTGCTAATCCACCCTACAGAGCTTTGCTCAGTTTTATGCACCAAACCACTCTCCTGCCCTATATCGCCGACTGCAGCGCCATTTTTGAGGCATTGCGAACCCTGCCGGATGCCATCTGGTTTGATAGTGGCAAGCCGGCCAGTGGCTATGGCCGTTTCGATATCATTACTGCGGCGCCATCGGAGCTGTTGTCTGTCGAGCACCCTCAGGCAGACGCCTTTGCCCAGGCACAGACGTTACTGGACAAGCTGCCGAAACCATCGGTGGTGACACAGGGTGTCCCTTTTGTGGGCGGGCTGGCGGGGTACTTTAGTTATGACTTAGGCAACCACGACCTGGGCGCCTGTGGCGAGGGCATTCGCAGCCATTCCAGATCCACGGCAATTTTGCCCTTGATGCGCCTGGGCTTGTACCACTGGTCATTGGTCAGTGATCATCAACAACAATCCACCCAACTCAGTTTTCTCGACAGCTGCCCCGACGATGTTCGCGACCAAGTGCACAACATCATCAGCGGCTTTCAGACAGGTGATGTGCCGACAGCCCGGCCCTTCCACCTGCAACAACCGTTTGCCGCCAGCATCAGCACCGCTGACTATCACGGCGCCATCAGCCGTATTCACGACTACATTCTCGCTGGCGACTGTTACCAGGTGAATTTTGCCCAGCACTTTTCCGCGCCCTTTCAAGGGGACAGTTTTGGCGCATACCAACAATTGCGCCGGACAACACCCTCGCCATTCAGCGCCTATATGGAATGGCAAAACGACACTGGAAACCAGGCAGTCCTCTCGCTGTCGCCAGAGCGGTTGCTCAGGGTTAACCGCAACGGCCAGGTGCAAACCAAACCCATCAAGGGCACCATCCGCCGAGGAACCGACCGGTTGAGTGACCTGGCCAATGCCGACACATTGGTTAACAGCGCCAAGGACCGGGCGGAAAATTTGATGATTGTGGATTTGTTGCGCAACGACCTGGGTAAAGCCTGCCAGCCCGGAAGTATTGAAGTCCCGCAGTTGTTTGCCCTGGAAAGTTTCGCCAACGTTCACCACCTGGTCAGCACGGTCACCGGGCAACTGGCAGCTGACAAAACCCGCCTGCAATTGTTACAGGGCTGCTTCCCTGGCGGTTCCATTACCGGCGCACCCAAGCGTCGCGCCATGGAAATTATTGACGAACTGGAAACTTGCCAACGCTCGGTTTATTGCGGCAGCCTGGGCTATATCAGCCGCTGTGGACGTATGGATTTCAATATTGCCATTCGCACTCTGGTGGCAGATCAACAAACCCTGCACTGCTGGGGAGGTGGCGGTATTGTTGCCGATTCAAGCGCCAGCGCCGAATATCGGGAGTCATTGGATAAAGTGGAACGCTTGATGAAGTGCCTAGAGCAACGGTAGCTCAACAGATTTGAGCAGGCGGTGGCGTTTGTCCGGCGAATCCGTCTGCCTGACCTGCGCAACCAATTCCCTGTCCAGCTGGGCCGCCAGCAGTTCGATAAAATAGTGGTGAAACTCCCGCAAAAAAGCATGGCGCCAAATGCCCAGATAACTGGTAGGCGGAGTAAACAAGTGGCTGGCATCAATCACCGCCAGGTCCAGATGATCGGTTTTCTCCACCGCCATAGTCGCCACTATGCCAACGCCCATTCCCATGCGCACACAGCTTTTAATCACATCGGAATCGGATGCGGTGCAGGTAATATTCCCCTGTATTTTATTGTTGTAAAGCGCATGCTCCACCTCCCGGTGGCCGGCGGAATTACTGGCGTAGGTAATCAGCGGAAATTCTGCCACTTGCGCCAGCGCGGGCTGACCAACAGTCGCCAGCGGATGTTCTTTGGGCACCACCAAGGACTGTCGCCAACGGAAACAGGGCAATAGCACCAGGTCCTGACTTTCTACCGATTCGTTGCTGGTAAGCACCATATCCATATGGCTTTCGCGAACCAACTCCGCCACATGGTCCGGGCTATCTTGCTGAAACTGAATGGCCACCTCCGGGTAGCGTTGCTGGAATTGCTCAATCACCCGGGGCATCACATAGCGGGCCTGCATATGGGTAACCGCCAGACGCAAGCTGCCTTTGTCCGGGTTGCTGTACTCCTCCGCCACCTGGCGAATGCTGTCTACGTGCTTGAGCACCTCGCCGGCGATTTGAATAATCTTTTCCCCTGCGGGAGTAATTTCCACCATATGACGGCCACGGCGGGAAAAAATTTCCACGCCCAGCTCGTTTTCCAACAGCATAATGTGCTTGCTGATAGCCGGCTGGGAGGTATAAAGGGTTTTGGCGGTTTCGGAAATATTCAGCTCGTGATGAGCCACTGCCCAGATAGAGCGGAATTGTTGCAGCTTCATAGCAGACGCCTGTGATTGCCTACTTTCAGCATAGAAGTCAATTGGCATAAGTGCCAAAGTTTTTATAGCTTTTTGGGATACACAAAGGAGAACTTAATTGGCACCAGTCATGAATACAATATGGCCTGCTGTGACACGCCGTAAACCCTTCCCTGGGGGCTCGTCGCCAGCATCCATGCTGGCCACGGTCACATCAGGCCGTATTGTACCCATGACTTCCGAGTGCTGTGGAAAAAGTATGAAACCAAATGGGCTGGTGATGCTTTACAGAACCGTATGCGACAGGGATGTCGCATCCGAGCTTATAGGGACATATTCACAGCGTGTTCTGTAAAGCATCACCAGCCCCTGATCGCCACCGAAACCAATTACTCATTCGCCACCCCATGAGGCACATGGCCGGTCGCCACATACTCACTGGCAGAATCGCAGTGTTTTTGCTGGTCATCGAAAAATACATCGGCGCCAAAGGCTTTTAAAAAAGCGCCTTTATCCATGCCGCCGAGGAACAGGGATTCGTCCAGGCGGATATTCCAATGGCGCAGTGTGCGCACCACTCTTTCATGGGCGGGAGCGGAACGGGCGGTGACCAATGCTGTGCGGATGGGGCTGTCATCGCCGCCAAATTCGCTTTGTAGCTTTTGCAGCGCCTGCAAAAAGTTTTTGAAGGGGCCGCCAGTGAGCGGGGTTTTTGCCAGTGCCCGTTCGCTGTCAGTAAATGCAGGCAAGCCTTGTTGTTTGTATATTTTTTCCGCCTCGTCAGAGAAGATAACCGCATCGCCATCAAAGGCAAAGCGCAGTTCGTCATCGTTGTCATTGGCGCTGTTGGCGGATAACAAGGTGGCAGCGGCCACCCCATTTTTAAGGGCGTTGCGCACATCGTCGCCATGGGTAGACAAAAACAGATGGCAGCCAAATGCCGAGACATAGCGGTAAGGGCTGTCGCCGCCACAAAAAGCGGCGCGGGTAATATTCAGGCCATGGTGTTCGATGGAGTTAAAAATTCGCAAGCCGGTGTCGGCGGAGTTGCGGGACAGCAGAATAATTTCTACCCGCGGATCACCACCGAGTTTTTCGTTAATGCGCAGCAGCTTTTTAACCAGAGGAAATGCCTCCCCCGGTTGCAGGATGTCGTCTTCGTGGTCAATCTGATAGCTGGAATAGGCTTGCAGGCCATCGGCTTCATACACCTGATGACTGTCAGCCAAATCGAATAGCACCCGCGTTGACAGGGCGATTACCAGCTTGTCGTCACTGTTATTTGTCATTATCAATACTCCACAGCCAAACAACTGTATATAAATACAGAGCCAGCCGCAACATGTCAGTCATTCTCGATACCAGGCTGCAATCACCACCAGCCCAAACAGTGACACCAATGCCGCCAGGTTAAAGGTGAAATCCGCCCCAAGGTGCCATACCTGCCCCGCCACTATAGAGCCCACTGCGCCGCCCAAGCCAAAGCTGACCGCGGTGTACAACGCTTGTGCTTTGCTCTGATGGGCACTACCAAACAGGCGGCGAACGCCTTCAACGGCGGCAGCATGGAATACGCCAAAAGTGAACGCGTGAAACACCTGGGACAGCAACAGCCAGACCATCTGGTGTGCCAGATGGCCAATCAACAGCCAGCGGACAGCCGCGATTAACAGACTGGCCAACAGCAGCCCCTTGACGCCAAAACGGGGCAGCAGCCTGTGCATCAATAAAAACAGCAATACCTCGGCGATAACACCCAGCGCCCACAGCCAGCCGATGGTCAATTCGCTGTAGCCCAGATGCTGAAGATGAATACTGAAAAACCCGTAATAGGCGCCGTGCCCCAGTTGCATCAGCAAGCCACCCAGCAAAAATGCCACAGAGGTTTTTTTCAGCACCAATGACCAAAAACCTTTGTTGATCACTTTTGACCGGGGCTTGTCCTTTGAGGGAATCACCAGGCTGCTCATCATGGTCAACAGCAGTAATACCATGGCAATGGTGGGCAAGTGAAGAATGTTTTCATCACCCAGCAAGGCTCCGGCAGCCAGCACCAGAACGATAAAGCCCACCGACCCCCACAGGCGAATAAGACTGTAGCGTTCTGGCTGAGCGCCTAAAAAACCCAGAGTGATCGCTTCCTGTTGCGGCAAGATGGCGTTCCAGAAAAAACTGTAGGCAAACAGGATGGCCATTAACGGGTAAAAGCCCAGCTCCAGAAAATGACCGGCAAAAAATACCGTGGCCAGCAGGCACCCCACGCGCATCACCAACACCCGTTTGCCGGAACGGTCCGCCAGCCAAGCCCACAGGTTGGGTGCCACAACTTTGCAGGCGGTTACCGTACCCAGCAACCAGCCTATCTGTTCAGGGCTAAAACCCAACCATTGAAAATAAAGCGGCCAGTACGGTGCCAACACACCCAGAATGGCAAAGTAGAAAAAATAAAACGAAGAAAGCCGCCAGTAGGGAACTGGCGGCTTTTCTGGCAGCGCGTCCTGCATCGACAAAATCGGCTTATGGCTGCGCCGGTATCGGCGCGCTGCCCACCGATACATCACCGTTCTGGGCGCGGTGGCGCAGCAAGTGGTCCATCAATACCATTGCCAGCATAGCTTCGCAGATGGGTGCCGCACGTATGCCCACACAGGGGTCGTGGCGGCCAGTGGTGACCACTTCGATGGGCTCGCCCTGTACATTCACACTGTGGCCGGGAATCCGCAGGCTGGAAGTGGGTTTAAAGGCCACTTGCACGTCGATATTCTGGCCGGAGGAAATACCACCGAGAATGCCACCAGCGTGGTTGGACAAGAATCCCTGCGGAGTGATTTCGTCGCGGTGCTCGGTGCCCTTTTGCGCCACCGATGCGAAACCTGCACCAATCTCCACCCCTTTGGCGGCGTTAATACTCATCATGGCGTGGGCGATGTCTGCATCCAGCCGGTCGAATACCGGCTCACCCAAACCCACCGGCATGTTAGTAGCCACCACGCCTATACGGGCGCCTACGGAATTGCCCTCTTTGATCAGTTGTTGCATATACTCTTCAAGCTCGGGCACTTTGGCGGCATTGGCGCAGAAGAACGGGTTGTTGTCCACTTCGGCCAAATCCACCGTTTCAATCTCGATGGGGCCCAGCTGAGACAGGTAGCCGCGAATGCTTATGCCGCATTGCTCCTGCAGATATTTGCGGGCAATGGCGCCGGCGGCCACGCGCATGGCGGTTTCCCGTGCCGAAGAGCGGCCACCGCCGCGGTAGTCCCGATGGCCGTATTTGTGATGGTAGGTGTAATCCGCGTGGGCCGGGCGAAACTGATCTTTGATTTTGCTGTAGTCCTTGGAGCGTTGATCCATATTTTCAATCAACAAACCAATGGGGGTACCGGTGGTAACCCCTTCAAATACGCCGGAGAGAATTTTTACCTGATCTGTTTCCCGCCGTTGGGTGGTATAGCGGGATTGCCCCGGCTTGCGGCGATCCAGTTCTACCTGAATATCCGCTTCACTGATCGCCAGCCCCGGAGGGCAACCATCCACGATACAGCCCAATGCGGGGCCGTGGCTTTCGCCAAAGGTGGTGACGGTGAAAAGTTTTCCGTAGCTGTTGCCTGACATGACTATTTTCCAAGTTCGTTCACGTCATTGCGAGGAGCGCAGCGACGTGGCAATCCAGTGGTTTAAACGCAAAGGTACTGGATCGCCGCGCTCCGCTCGCGATGACAAATTTCGAGCTATTTACTTCAGATCCCTCAGGATGATGCTTCACACTGTATCAGTTGTTCCCGCGCGAGTACGCAAACCCCATGACCGCCGCGCTCGAACTCCACCCATTCAAAAGCCAACTGCGGATAGGCCGTTTCCAGCGCTGGCCAGGAGTTGCCCACTTCCAATACCAAATGCCCACCATTGTTCAAATGCTCTGCAGCTTGTGCCAACAGGCGGCGGGTAAAGTCCAGGCCGTCTTCACCAGAGGCCAGTGCCAGCGAGGGCTCGTGGTGAAATTCACTGGGCATGGTGCCAAAGTCCGTGGCATCCACATAGGGAGGATTGCACACAATCAGGTCGTAACGTTCGTTGTCCAGCCCCTGAAACAAATCCGATTGCAGCGCCCTCACCTGCCCAGTCATATGGTGCAGGTGAATATTCTGCTGCGCCAGCTCCAGGGCATCACTGGAAATATCGCTGATATCCACCTGCGCATCCTCAAACGCGTAAGCACAGGCAATTCCGATGCAGCCACTGCCGCAACACAGGTCGAGGATGCGTTGCGGCGCACTCTGCAACCAGGGGGAAAACTGCCCTTCAATCAACTCGCCAATGGGGGAGCGGGGTATTAATACCCGTTGATCCACCATAAATTCCAGCCCGCAAAACCAGGCCGACCCGGTAATATAAGGGGCCGGAATGCGTTCGTTAATGCGCCGCTCCAGCAATGCCACAACCCGCTGTTTCTCCCCACTGGTGAGGCGCGCATCCAATACCTGAGCGCCACTGCCGTTGGGCAAGTGCAGGCCGTGCAGAACCAGTGCCACAGCTTCGTCCCAGGGGTTGTCGGTGCCGTGACCAAAAAACAGCGCCTGCTCACTGAAACGGCTCGCCCCCCAGCGAATAAAATCCCGCACACTGTGCAGCTGCTCGGTAATTTCTGCCTGATCGTTCAACAGCAAATCCTGTGGGTTTCGGGAAGGCGACATTCTACCTATGTGGGCACAAAAATGCTTTACCTTAATTGCGCTTTCACGTACCTTAGCCGCCCCTTTTCCCCTCTCGACATTGCCATGAAAGACGCATTTGCCAAGATCATCGAAAGCGTTGGTGAAGACCTCAGCCGCCCCGGGTTGCAGGATACCCCCAAGCGGGCCGCCAAAGCATTTGAGTTCCTTACTCACGGCTACCACCAAAATCTGGATCAGGTCATCAACGGTGCGTTATTTCCCTGTGACAGCAAAGAGATGGTGATTGTCAAAGACATCGAACTGTACTCTTTGTGTGAACACCACCTGCTGCCCTTTATCGGCAAATGCCATGTGGCTTACATACCCGATGGCAGTGTATTGGGGCTATCCAAAGTGGCGCGCATTGTGGATATGTTTTCCCGCCGCCTGCAAATTCAGGAAAATCTCACCACCCAAATCGCCACCACCATCGAAGACGTAACCGGCGCGCTGGGTGTGGGCGTTATTATCGAAGCTCAGCATATGTGCATGATGATGCGCGGTGTGGAAAAACAGAACTCGTTGATGAAAACGTCCGCCATGCGAGGGTTGTTCAGGGACAACCAGATGACCCGCTCGGAATTCCTTTCGTTATTAAAATAATTCATTGCTGCCCTGCAAAATCTGAAGATATGAATCTGGAGTGGCGTGCTGTGACCGTGGCCGGCAGTCAAACCTGTATTGGGTTTAGGTACATCTGCCGCTTCTTTATGGGGCGGCAGTGAAAATAATCAGAACTGCAACTCCATACCGATTCGCCAAAACCGCTGCTGCCCCAGTGTTTCCAGACCACTGGCGGTGAGGGCAGACACCACTTTGCGATCAAACAGATTTTCCACTGCCAGCGACAAAGTAAGGCTGTCGTTCAGCGGGTAACTTGCAGACAGGTTTGCAGTAAACACCGCCGCCAGCTCTCGCTGGTTGAGATCATCGTCAAACTGATTGCCACTGTAACGCCCCTGCAGCGTGACCCAACCGCGAGTAAAACGATGGCTAAACGCACTGAAAAATCCGTGGCGAGGAGTCTGTACTGGCCGGTTGCCCAGCAGTGATTGGTTGGCGGCAAAGCGGCTGATGCGACTGTCTGTGTACAAATACCTGATTACCAGATCGCTGCTCTTACCCACTTTGAACTCGCCTTCCAGTTCAAGGCCATCGATATCGATGAGATCAATATTGGCCCGCTGCCGCAGCACACCCCCTGACGGTACAAAACCGCCCAGTGGGAAAAAACCGGGGCCAAAACCGATGGTGATATTACCCACAGAATCGTCAAACTGATTGCGATAGACCGTGGCTGTGGCTTTTGCGCCCTCTGCAAATTCCAGGGTGATACCCACTTCTGCGCCGTATAATGTTTCCGGCAACAGCCCGGGATTGGCCTCGGTAATGTCATTGACCACGCGAAACGGGCGATAAAATTCATTGATGGTGGGCAAACGCCAGCTGCGATAAGCCGCCGCGTTGAGCGACAGCTTTTTATTCAATGGGTAATACAGCCCCGCACGACCAGAAAACTCGCTGCCACTGCGGTTGGCGATATTGTCTTCGCGCAACAGGTTGCCGGTATTGATGTCTTGCTCACTGCGCTGGCCATTGAAAGTGCGGTAACGGTCCAGCCGGGAAGACAAACTCACCGCGCCCCACTCCCCCTGACGGTGAAAATCCGCAAACAGGCCAACCGTGCGCTGCTCGCCACCGGCGATGCGCTGGCGGGTAAACCCCTGCCCCAGATTGCGAAAGCGCTCGTTGGTTTCTCCCTTACTGTGGCGCCCTTCGATGCCCACTTCAAAATCACCAAACTGAAGTCGAGCCAGCAAACCGCCGCCGCGGGAAGGCACATCAAATTGGTCCAGCACCGGGCGTTCTGTGGTTCGATTGTCTCTGGCGCTGGCAAACACATTGGCAAAATCCGTGGTGCGGTAGTAACCCAACAGCTCCCAATTGAAATGGTCGTCAGTTTGCCGAACAAGCCGGAAAGAACTTTCCAGGCCCAGTGTGTCATTAAGGGCGGCAGCAAGGCCATTGGTTCGCCGCTCCTGAAAATAGCGCACAGTGCCAGTCGCGCGGGTACGGCTGGATAACTGCACGCCGCCACGTACACTGAGGGTTTTTGCACTGCTGGCGGCGGGAACATCGATGCTGCCCCGTTGCTCACTGGATAACAGTTGAGGCCCATCACTGCGAAAGCGCCCTGCGGACAGGGACAAATAACCCTTCTCAGCCACCCGGCTGGCTCCGACAGACAGGTTATAACTGTTGAACTCGCCGTATTCGGTAGCTACATAGCCGCCATTTTCTTCCGGAGTCAACGATTGCAAAGACACCGTGCCCGCCACCCCTTGAGGCCCAAATGCGCTGGCGCTACCGCCTTTGTGCACCGTTACCTCGGCAATATCCCGGGGGTTGATGGACGACCAGTAAACCCAGCCACCAAAAGGATTGTTAAGGGGGGCTCCATCCAGAGTGACCAGCACCCGACCGGCACCGTTGGCTCCCACTCCCCGGGCGGACAACCCCTGAGTTGTTGGGTGCGCCGTGAGGCTGCTGGTACGGCGAAACAAGCTCAAGCCGGGAATCTGTTTGAGTTGCTCGTCCAGCCGCAAAGCGCTGCGATGAGTGATGTCCAGTCTGGCTTTGGCCTGACCAATGGCAGTGACTGGCAAGGGGTTGCCAGAAACCCTGACTTCTTCAATAACACCTGTTGTGGCAGGCGTATTGGCAGCAAATACTGCTGGGCTGGCAGCGGTAAACAGCAGCCCTGCGCATAAACGAAAAAAATAAACCATTATTGTTTGGGTTTAACTCTCAGTACCTTGCCGGAAGAGCTGTCTGTCAACAGATACAGAAAGCCATCCGGACCGGCGCGTACATCACGAATACGTGAAGCCAGCTCCTTGAACAGTATTTCCTGATCTGTCACTTTGCCTTTTTCCAACGTCAAGCGGCGCACAGAAAGCTCCTTCAAGGCGGCCACAAACAGGTTATTTTGCCACTGCGGGAAGGCCGCACCACGATATTGACCCATACCCGCTGGCGCAATGGAGGGCACCCAATAAACCAGGGGCTGCTCCATATTGGGCAATTCCGTGTGCGGAGAGATAACGGAGCCGTTGTAATCAATGCCATAGGTGATGGCGGGCCAACCGTAGTTTTTACCCGGCTCTATCACATTGAGTTCGTCCCCACCTTTAGGGCCGTGTTCGTGCATGTACACCGAGCCGGTGTCCGGATCGTAGACAATGGCCTGGGGGTTGCGGTGGCCGTAGCTCCATATTTCCGGGCGCGCATTGGGCTGGCCAACAAACGGGTTGTCAGCGGGCACAGAGCCATCCGGGTTCAGGCGGATTGATTTGCCGTAATGGTTGTCCAGTTTTTGCGCCTGCTCCCGGTGATTGCCACCATCGCCATTGGCCGTCAACAAGGTGCCGTCCGGCAGCCAGATCATGCGGCCGCCGTAGTGAATGGCTCTGTTGCGCCAGGGCTCGGCGCTAAAAATCACCTCCACATCCGTAAGCGCCATGCCCACCAGCTTGCCTTTGGCAATACGCAGGGTTTTGCTTTTTTTATTGCCGTGAGCGTAAGACAGGTAAACCACCCCGCTTTGCTCAAAATCCTCGGCCAGCAGCACATCCAACAGGCCACCCTGCCCCTGTACATGAGCTTTGGGCACACCGCTGATGGGTTGAGACAACAGCCTGCCATCGCGAATCATGCGCAATTGCCCTGCGCGCTCGGTCACCAGCATGTCGCCGCTGGGCAGGAACGCTATGGACCAGGGGTAATTCAAATCTTCGGCAACGGTTTCTACCTGATACTGCCCCCAGGCAGCACTGGAAAAAAGCAGTACAAACACCACCCTGAACAAAAACGCCATACTGTTACCCTCTTGTAGCCTTGCATTCCAATCCTGTCAGGTACATTGGCACAGTACTCGCAGGCTTTTCCAGACACGCTGTGAATACGTCCTTGTACGCTCGATGGCCGCTATCCCTGCGGCCAACGGCCTGAAAAAGCCTGCGAGTACTGCACCGGCGAAATTAACCTGCAGAACTATTTGTTGCGGCCAGTAACCGATAGCACCAGCCACCGACAAGCCCGGAAAAAATCAACGCCAATACACCCCAGCCGCGAAAACCGGCAATCAGGGAGAGCCCAATCAGATTATTTACCAGGTAATTACCCAGCCATAACAACCCGCCAAAACACAGTGAAAAGAGCAGACTGTGGGCTGCCGAATCCAGGCTTTTTTTGCAGAGATGAGACAGCAACAATGTCATCAACAGCGCAGGAATAATAATGGCCCAGTACAGCGGTGCACTGCGCCAAATATCCGTAACGGTCACTTCCAGCCGGGTAGCCAACAGTACCGGTACATCCATGGCTGTCAGCTCCGCCAGCACAAATTGCGAGGCCGCAACACTGGCACAGACATGAGTCACCAGCGCGGCCATTAAAAATGCCAACAACTGCCTGATACGTCCTTCTCCCTATTTGACACCAATAGCTGCGCCGCCGGGCCAACGGGGGTCGCAGTAGCCGTACCAGCGACCCTGTTTAAACAAGATGGTGCTGGTGCGCCCGGGCATCCAGCGGCCAGAGTGGAGGTGGTGCCCCTGGCGTACCAGCAACAGCTGGGTATCCGGGCTGATGCCCTTTTCCAGACGCAGACGATCCGGCAGCCACTGGTGGTGAATACGCGGCGCAATGGCGGCTTCCGCCACGTTCATGTCAAAATCCACCATATTGAGAATGGTTTGCAGCACCACATTGATGATGGCGCTACCACCCGGGCTACCGGTGGCCATCCAGGGCTTGCCATCCTTGAATACCAGAGTCGGCGTCATGGAAGACAGTGGCCGTTTGCGGGGCTCAATAGCATTGGCCTCGCCACCCACCAGTCCATAAGCATTGGGCTGCCCCGGCTTGGCAGAAAAATCGTCCATTTCGTTATTGAGCAAAAAGCCCGCCCCCGGCACGGCGATACCACTGCCGTAGGAGAAGTTCAGAGTGTAGGTATTGCTCACCACGTTGCCCTGTTTATCCCACACGGTGAAGTGCGTGGTTTGCGGGCTCTCCTCCACTTGAGGCAGGGACGGCGACACGTTCAGCGATGGAGTCGCCCGCACCGGGTCGATGGTGGTGCGCAACTGTTCGGCGTAGTTTTTATCGATTAATTGCTCCGCCGGCACCTGGAAAAAATCCGGGTCACCCAGGTATTTACTGCGGTCGGCGTAGGCGCGGCGCATCACTTCCGTCAGGGTGTGGATATAGTTGGCGCTGTTGTGACCCATCTGTGAGAGGTCAAACCCCTCCAGCATATTGAGCATCTGGATCAGGTGCACACCACCGGACGATGGCGGTGGCATGGAAACCACTTGATAGCCCCGATAACTACCACTGACCGGCTGGCGTTCTACCACCTGGTACTGAGCCAGATCATCCAGGGTGATCAAACCATTGCCACGCTCCATTTCCGCCACAATGCGTTTGGCCACTTCGCCTCTGTAAAAACCGTCAGCGCCTTTTTTGGCGATTTGTTTCAGTGTCCAGGCGAGGTCTTTTTGCACCAATCTGTCGCCGGGCTGATAGCCGCTGCCATCGGGCTTGAAAAAATAGCCCGCCGCTGCCGGGTTTTGTTTCAGGCGAGCACCTCGCCATTGCAGGGAGTGAGCCAGCGGGTAACCGACCACAAAGCCTTGTTCGGCCAGCTCAATAGCCGGCGCCATTACTTTTTTCAGGGGCAGCGAACCGTACTGTTCCTGGGCGTGCAATAACCCGGCTACCGTACCGGGCACCCCGGCAGACTGGTGGCTGGCGCGAGCCCGTTCGCCGTCTACACCACCCTGTTCATTCCAGAACATCTCTCGGTGAGCCGCCGCCGGAGCCAACTCGCGATAATCCAGGGCGATGGTGCGGTTTTCTTCCGCCAGATACAGCAGCATAAAGCCGCCACCGCCGATATTGCCGGCCTGGGGAAAGGTCACCGCCAGGGCAAAACCGGTGGCCACGGCTGCATCCACGGCATTGCCACCCTGGGCGAGAATATCTGCCCCAACCTGGCTGGCCAGCGTATCCCGAGCCACCACCATGCCCGCCTCGCCAATGGCTGGGTGCACTCGGGCACCGAAATCCAAAATGGGGGCGTCGGGGGTAGTTTCGGCGGCGTGCACTGCGGGGCTGGCAATCAGTACGGCAAAAAAACAGGCCAGGTATGGGCGCAACATGGAATCAGTCTCCTATCTATTGCGGGCAATCATAGCAAGCAAAGTGCTTTCTGTTTACCCTCTTTGCAGTCGACCGTTCGGCGGAAACTCGGCAATCCGATCAAAAAGCCACTATTCTTTACAGTGCTCCATTAAATGAAGCAAGCCTACCCCTAGCCACCGACCAGGTGGCCGCAAAAGCCCCATCCGACAAAGTGCGAATGGGGCTTTTTGGGGCCAAAAAAAACCGCCCGAAGGCGGTTTTCATATTGCTTAAACTGTTACGGCAGCAGGTGTGCCACGCCGTCGCGTTCTTCTTTCAGCTCCTGTTCAGTGGCGGTCATTCTGGCGCGGGAGAAGTCATTGACCTCCAGACCTTGAACGATCTGCCAGTCGCCGTCTTTGCAGGTGCAGGGGTAAGAGTAGATCAAACCGGCTTCAATGCCGTAAGAGCCATCGCTGTAGATGCCCATGCTCACCCAGTCGCCATCCGCAGTGCCCAAGGCCCAGCTGCGAATATGGTCGATGGCGGCATTGGCAGCGGAAGCGGCGGAAGATGCACCGCGAGCGTTAATAATGGCGGCACCGCGCTGCTGAACGGTGGGAATAAAATCGTTTTCGTACCACTCCTGCTCAACCTGTTCCACAGCCACTTTGTCGTTAACTATGGCGGTGTGCAAGTCCGGGTACTGGGTGGCGGAGTGGTTGCCCCACACGGTCATTTTGGTAATGCCGCTGCTGTGCACACCCAGTTTGTTGGCCAGTTGCGACATGGCGCGGTTGTGGTCCAGGCGCATCATGGCGGTAAAGTTGCGCGGGTTCAGGTCCGGCGCGTTGCGTTGGGCAATCAGCGCATTGGTGTTCGCCGGGTTGCCAACCACCAGCACTTTCACATCGCGAGAGGCGTGGTCGTTAAGCGCCTTGCCTTGCACAGAAAAGATTGCGGCATTGGCTTCCAGCAAGTCCTTGCGTTCCATGCCGGGGCCACGGGGCCGGGCCCCTACCAGCAGGGCGTAATCCGCATCCTTGAAGGCCACATTGGGGTCATCGCTTTGCACCATGCCTTGCAGCAGCGGGAAAGCACAGTCTTCCAGCTCCATAGCCACCCCTTTAAGGGCTTCAAGAGCCGGGGTAATTTCCAGCATTTGCAGAATAACGGGCTGATCTTTGCCCAGCATATCGCCAGCGGCAATACGAAACAGCAAGGAGTAACTGATTTGACCGGCTGCGCCAGTCACGGCAACGCGTACAGGTGCTTTCACGTGGATTCTCCGAATATAGAAAAGATTGGGTAATTAAATGACCGCTGGATTATAAGGGATCGGCGGCCATATCTGAATGCTTCAAGTGGGGTATTAGACCAATGTGTAGCCCGGGTGCAGCGCAGCGAAACCCGGGGCAGGTTATGATCAAGCTACGTTCCCGGGTTTCGCTGCGCTGCACCCGGGCTACCTGTTTAACCTGGGTAGCGGGATTGCAGCGCGGTGTATAACTGATCTTTAAAATCGGCGCTGGCAGTATCCAGTTGCTGCACTGCTTCTACCAGGTGCTCATTGTCTTCGCGGCCATTCCATATCTTGATGTAACTACCATCTTTGTAGCCGTGATCCTGGCGGAAAAAATTGAGCACGTTCTTGCCCACATAGCGCACATAGAGCTCATTAAAATCCATATCCACACCGGCCATCAGGCGGGCAAAGCCGGGGATATCAAAGCCTTTGGTTTGCAGGGTGATTTGGGTAAAAGATTCCAGGTCGGTGCGAAAGTCATCGCCCTGTCCGTTCAGTTGAGCCTCTACCCTGGCGGCAATCTCGTCACCAGAGCCCCCTTCCAGCAGCAAGATGCTGAGACCAAAATGCCAGATATCCACCAGTTCCAGCTTCACCTGGTCCACATCCGGCTGTTGGTGCTTCCACCACTTCCAGCCGTAGTGGTCCATTAATTCGCCACATTCGATCCAGATAGCCCGATACCAGGCAAAGCCGCGCTCGCGCCAGTCACTGTGAACCTTGCTGTTCATAGCGTCTTGCAGTTCCAGCATGGTAAGAATTTGTTGTTGCATGTTTTGCCTCTTGGTATTTATGGGACGGTCATCTTGAACGAAATAGAGCCTACATTTCCTTTATCCTGAGCAGCTCAGCCTATGCTTGCGTCATCCTGAGCGGCACGGCCTATGCTTCCGTCATCCTGAGCGGCACAGCCGCGTGAGGATCTCGTAACTATCCGATCATGAGATCCTTCGCTGCGCTCAGGATGACAGTGAAACCCAATCAGGATGACAGTGAAACCCAATCAGGATGACAGACTGCCAAATAACTTCTGGAAATTTTCACCGGTTTGGCGAATTACGGTTTCTTCACTAACGCCTTTGATTTCAGCCACACAGCGGGCCACTTCTACCACGTAGCGGGGTTCGTTTTGCTTGCCTCGATACGGTACCGGCGCCAGCCAGGGGGAGTCGGTTTCTACCAGTATTCTTTCCAGTGGCAGCGCCTTGACCACAGCCCGCAAGTCCGTGGCATTGCGAAAGGTGATAATGCCGGAAAAAGAAATGTAATAACCCATATCCATGGCACTGCGGGCCATTGCTTCTGTTTCCGTAAAACAGTGCAGCACCCCGGCCTTTTTGCCGCCGTACTGCTCGATGCATTGCAGGGTTTGCTGGCGCGCCTCGCGGGTGTGGACGATCACCGGCTTGCCAATGTTGTTGGCCGCTTGCAGGTGGCGCACAAAACTCTGTAACTGCCAGTCGGCGGTTTCGCTGCTGTAATGGTTGTCCAGGCCGGTTTCACCGATGGCCACCACTTTGGGGTGCCCGGCGAGCTCTGTGAGTTCACTGATTTCCGGCAGTGGCGGCAAATCCCGTTGCAGCGGGTGTACGCCCACTGATGTCACAATATCGTCCTGTTGTTCCGCCAGTTTTTGAATGTTGCGGGCTGAATCCAGATTCACCGCCACACTGAGAAATTGCCGTACCCCACACTGCCGGGCACTGGCCAGCAGCTCATCCAGGCCGCCGCTGTAGTGGTCGCAATTGAGGTGATCGAGGTGGCAGTGAGAATCCACAAGCATGGCGTGAAATACCGGAAAAACAGCTGAGAAGGCGGACGAGCAAATGCTCGTCACATGGTATGAGTGTGTTCTGCGCTTTGCAGCAGCCCCGCGAGGTAGGCTTCGATTTTACCCAGAAGTTCAATATTGGCCTCGTCCAGCTGAATACCAATACCCTGCTTGCGCTGACCACCCAGGCCTTTGGGGGATATCCACACCACCTTGCCGGTAATGGGGATTTTTTCCGGCTCATCCATCAATTGCAGCAACACAAACACTTCATCACCCAGCAAATATTCCTGCTTGCTGGGCACAAACAGGCCGCCATTGGCAATAAATGGCATATAGGAAGCATACAGATCTTCCTGGCTGGAAAGTTTGAGGTTGAGAATGCCGTTGCGTACACCGCCGCCTAACGCGTCCATAGATAATATTGTTTCTTGCTGTGGTTGTTATTGTTGAAGCGCTTATTGGCACGGATAGTACGCCATGGGCCGATCACTGGCAATGGCTGCCCCCTGGACGGGCCCGGTCAGGCTGTCATGATCTGCCAATCCATCAGCAGTGATTCCCACAACAACTGCGGATTGGGGTTGCTGCTCTCCAGTTCACGGCGCGCCACTGCGATGCGATCCAGCAGCTGAAACCAGGTTCGGGTAGCGGCGTCACCGGGCTGACTGCGAATGGCGTCCTGCACACGCAGCATCAACCACTCCAGGCGTTCCCGGGCAGGCTGGCGATAGCACTTTTCCGCCGCCACCACTGCCGACAGGCTGTGCTCAGACAACTGTTCCAACAGCTGATAAAAACTCTGCCGCTGCTCCAGCAGGTCGCTTTCAACCAGTTTGAGAGCCTGCAGCGGGCGCCCACCCGCCTGCTGCAACAGCCAATCCGGGTCCTGCTCACTGCTGCTCACCCGAGCCAGCCAGTCGCGGCTGGCCACCGCATCCGGCAGCGGATGGCTGAGCATCTGGCAGCGGCTGCGAATGGTCGCCGGCACCAGAGACAGCTGATGGCAAACCAGAATCAGCAAGGTGTTATCGGTGGGTTCTTCAAGGGTTTTCAGCAAGGCATTGGCGGCATTGACGTTCATGGCTTCGGCGGGCTCGATCAACGCCACCTTCCAACCGCCCTGCTGAGCGGTTTTCGCCATAAAATCACAGAGCTGGCGAACCTGGTCTATTTTGATGGCTTTGCCTTCTTCCTCTGGCGCCAAGCGTTTCAAATCCGGAAAACTCTCAGCAGCAATCAGCTTGCAACTTTTGCAAGTGCCACAGGCATAGTCCCCCACCGGCTCGCGACAGATCACCCGTTGTGCCAGGGCGCGGGCGAACCGGGATTTGCCCACGTCTGCGGGGCCAGTGAGCAACAGAGCGTGAGGCAGGCGTTGCTGCTGGTGTTGCTGGACAATGCCGTCCCACAGCTCCCCCTGCCAGGGGTAAGGCATGGCCAGTGTTTGTGTCGCAGGGTCAGCCATCAGTCAATCCTGCCACAAACTGTTGCAGGGTGATGTCGATCTGGCCTTGAACCCGATCCAGTGGCAATGAAGCATCAACCACCTGACAGCGTTTGGGTTGCTGGCGGGCGCGCTCCAGGTAAGCGTCGCGAACCCGCGTAAAGAACTGCTGGCGTTCAGCCTCAAAGCGATCCGGGTCACTGCGTTTACGAGCCCGCTGTAAACCCAACTCCACCGGCAAGTCCAGCAGCAAGGTCAAATCCGGGCGCAGCTCACCCTGAACCAGTTGTTCCAACTGCGCGATCTGTTCGCTACTTTGGCCGCGGCCACCGCCCTGATAGGCATAAGTGGCATCGGTAAAACGGTCGCAAAGCACCCACTTGCCCGCCGCCAGCGCCGGCTCGATCACCTGGGCAATATGCTGGGAACGGGCGGCAAACATCAGTAACAGCTCGGCAGTTTCATCCACCGGCTCATCTCTGGGGGTTAGCAGTAAATGTCGAACATCCTCCGCCAACGGCGTGCCACCGGGCTCGCGGGTAGTCACAAAAGCAATACCCCGCCCTGTAAGCCATTGCTGGATAAAGGCCATATTGGTGGTTTTACCCACCCCTTCGGTGCCTTCAAGGGTTATAAATTTGCCGCGCATATGGCCTCAAGTGATGGTAGATGGTTTGGCCCAGGTGCATAACAGCCTGCCGGCCAGAAGGCGGGATTATAGGGTATCTGTTTACAGTCTGTCAGGGAGCGGCAAGCGATTTTTATCCTTATTGGTTAGGTGAAAAATTCTCATTTCCTTGCTGTATGGATTGCAACGATGCCAAGTGATAGCCGAATAAAGTTAACTTTCCTCAATCCCATATTTTCCATCTCAAGCTTTAAGTCTTCAGCAGTTGGAAATTCCTTTATTCCCTGAAGTAAGTATTTATATGCCGAGGCGTCTCCACCTGTGGCAATCCAACCGATTATTGGCATGCCTATTTCCATATATAGTAAATAGGCTCGATGAAGCCACTTTATAGATATGTTTGATGCCTCAAGAATAATAATTCTTCCGCCAGGTTTAAGAACTCTAATTGCTTCTTTCATTGCAGATTTTCGGTCACAGATTTTTAACCCAAGTGACATCGAGTAGCAATCAACACTTTCCGTTTCAATCTGATTCAAATCCTGGGCATCAAGAATTTCAAGTTCAACTGTTTTGCCGACTTTCGATCCTAGCCGTTGATTTGCAATTTTCAGCATCTGTGGGCTAATGTCTGATGCCGTAATGAAGCGATCTGAGTAATTCGACTCCTGCTTTAACACTCTAAGAACAATATCGCCAGTGCCAGTAGCGGTATCGAGTAAATTGATCCATTTTTCTTTTGCGATTAATTTGGCAACTTCCCTTTTCCAAATGCGGTGAATCCCGAGACTAAATAGATCGCAAAGTAAATCGTAGCGGCCAGCAATTCTTCCAAAAATGTCATCAGCCCGAGTATTAAACTCAGCGGCATTATTCGTTTCAGCTGATGAAGCCACTTTGTTTACCTCGTCTAACGCTCCTGACACCGGAGAGCATGCAGTGCGAGCCCAGTAGAGGCCACGCTTTTTGTGGCCGGAACGTGGTGCTCAGACTTGTTACACATTTTTAATGTAGCTGATTAAAAACTTCAGGGTGTTGCTCGGCGATACGCAACAGTGCAATTGCTGGGCCCTGAGGAGATCTGCGACCTTGCTCCCAATCTTGTAAGGTGCGAGTACTCACACCAAGAAGACCCGCAAAAGCAGACTGAGAAAGCCTTAGCTTTGACCGAATAATTTCAGGCGATGATGGCTCAGTTAATTCGGTGGTTTTAAGCCTGCCACCATTTTTTTTGAAAGATTTAATTTCATTGATACCATCTAGGATTTCAGCACCAATATCACGTTTACTCATAGCTGATAGCCTCCGCAATTTGTCTCAGTATGTGGGCAGGGATAGTTGAACGCTCTGATTTACTGTAGATGGTTAGCATCCAGATTTCGTGATCTGGCCGTTTCCAATAATAGATAACCCGAACGCCACCACTTTTGCCCTGACCAGTCGGAGCCCACCTGACCTTTCTGACACCCCCAGTTCCTTTGATCAGATCACCTGCATCTGGCTTTTGCATCAGATAGGTCTGCAGACCGCGATATTCATCGTCAGAAAGATAGCTGGATAGCAACTTTGTGAAATTTGTGGATTCAATGAATATCATTGCACAGCATTATACGGCAATGCCGGACAATAGCAAGATGCTTATTTTGATGTGTAACGCCCAAAGCTGTGGGCGCTTTAGCGCCCCGCAGCCTTTTCTTGTTATATTTTGTTTTGGTCAACTTGCAGCCCTGTTTTTTTTGGTTTTTTGTAGCTGCTCGATAGCAAATTCTTCGGTAACAAACCCTATTACATCACTAGAATCAAGTAGACCGCCCTCTAAAACCCCCGCGTTAATTTCTTTTTCCGAATTTGTAATGAAAACTTTTTCTTTGACTCCCGAACTCACATCAAGTTGTTTACCTGAATCCGTGATTTCAGAGCGAGTGTAGAGTGCAAGATATTGGTTTCACAGTGGAATTGAAAAATCTTAGCTTCACCCGTCGGTTAAGTGGGTATTTTTCAAACCGCTGTGGAATCAAGAGCTTGTGCTGTGCGCCGCTCTGAAGTCACGGATTCAGGTTTCTATTAAAACCGATCTGTTTGCTACTGTCCCGGCGCCGACCGATAGTCACTGCGCCGTTGTTTTCGCTGGTATTTATCCACCGCTTTTTCATGTTCCGCCAGGGTCGCGGAAAAGTAGTGACTGCCATCGCCTTTGGCCACAAAGTACAGTGCCTCCCCTTCTGCCGGGTGCAGGGCGGCATGGATGGCGTCGGCACCGGGATTGGCGATGGGGGTTGGTGGCAGGCCTTTTATCACGTAGGTGTTGTAGGCGGTTTTTTGCCGCAAATGGGTGCGGGTCAGGTTGCCCTGATAACTATCTCCCAAACCGTAAATTACCGTGGGGTCGGTTTGCAGGCGCATGCCTTTTTGCAGGCGGCGCACAAATACACCGGCGATTTGCGGGCGTTCCCAGGCAACGCCGGTTTCTTTTTCGATAATGGACGCCATAATCAGCGCCTCATAGGGCGTTTGGTAGGGCAAGCCAGCATCCCGCTGCTGCCAGAGTTTGTGCAGTGTCTCTTTCATGGCCCGATGGGATTGCTGCAAGATTTGTTCTATGGAGTCACCGCGCTGGTAGCGGTAGCTGTCCGGGAACAGCCAGCCTTCCGGATTGCCATCAGATGTGCCATAAGGGTTGCCTTCTATAAACGATAACAGCTCACTATCGTTCAGTTTGCTGCTTAAATAAGGTTGCCGGCGCAGCCGTTGCAACCATTGTTTGGCGGTTAAACCTTCCGGCAAGGTCACCTGGTGATACACCACCTGGCCGCTGTTGAGTTGTTGCAACAGCTGTGCGGGTGTCACCCCCGGCTGCAGGCGGTAATCCCCTGCCTGAATATCTGTCAGCCCGGTAAAGCGCGCATAGAGTCGTACCCCGGCCAACTGTGGCTTGCCGCCAAACAGGGAATTTTCCGATTCCAGCTTTTGCAGCACTCGCGTCAAATTGCTGCCGGATTCCACCCGCAGCTCTACCGGCTGCTGCAGTGGCAGTGGCTGTTGCACATAGCCTTGCAGCCACCAATAGCCAGCCAGAGACAGCAGAACTGCCAGCAATATGAGCGTTAGTAAAAAGCGTTTCAACAGCGAAAGCACGGGTACTGCTCCCCCAGAATTCGGCGCAGTTGCTGCCCCTGGGTAAATTCTTTGTAATTTACCAGTTGATCCACTGAGGCCACCGACCGTATGCCCTGCACGGAGTTGCAGAGAATCATTTCGCAAGCCTTGGCCAGCTCATCCCGCTGCATGTCTCTCTCAATAACATCAATTCCCAGGGCTGGGCAAAGTTGTTCCATAATTACCCGCCGCATCACTCCGGCTACACCGCAGCGATGCAACTTCGGCGTTACCCAGGCGCCCCGCAGCCAGACAAACAGGTTGCTGGCCACCGCCTCTACCGGCCGACCCTGGGTATCCAGCATAATGCCCTCGCCAATATCGCTGCCGTTCCACTCCTGGCGGGCAATAATCTGGTCGAGGCGATTAAGGTGCTTGATGCCTGCCAGCGGCGGGTTATTGGGCAGGCGGTGCTGGCACAAACGCACATGCAGAGGCTCACTGCTTGTTGAGGCCAGCGGGTGCCATTGCAGCACAATATTGGGTTGCGCCAGTTCCGACGTCTGATAGCCGCGGCCACCGTAACCGGCGGTAAGCAGAATTTTTGCCACTCCCGCTTCAGTGCGGTTTTTAATAAAGCTCAGCAGTTGTTTTTCAAGCCCATCCAGGTCCACCGCAATACCCAGCACCTGGGTGCCCATGTGCAAGCGTTCCAAATGGTATTGAAGCAATAGCGCTTTGCCATTGCACACTCGCAGAGTTTCAAACAGGCCGTGGCCATAGGCCAGGCCACGGTCGCTGGTTTCCAGCTCTGAGGCTGGCTGGCCGTTGATCCAGCAGGATGATTGTTCAGTCATTAGCTATCTCTAGGGGTATTCTCAATGACGGGCTGGTTGAAAAAATCTGATAGCTGTCGGGCAATGGCTTGCTTGGCACCTTCCATGTGCAGATGGTGGCCGCCATCCAATACCACTTTTTGACAGCTTTTGATCTGTTGCCAGTAGCTGGCGAACAGGTGCTCCTTGATATCCAGTTGTTCATTGCCCAGAAACAACATCACCGGTGCCTTTACCTGGTGGATAAAAGCGCGCAGCTGGCCGTCGCTGTATTTCACATCCGAGGACGCTTGCAAGCGGGGGTCGGCGGTCCAGTAATAGCCATCATCATCTTGTGCCAGGCCGCGTTCGGCAAACAGTTCGGCGGCTTGTTGGCTCAGGGGAAAGCTGCCCTTTATGCGCACGGTCAGTGCATCTTGCCTGGCTGAGTATCGGCGGCGGCGATATTCCCGGTATTTGTAGCGGTCGGCAATGGCCTGGGCCAGTTGCAGTGGAGCCTCTGCTTCGGAAATGGGCAACGGCACCAGGCCATCGATCAAGGCCAGTTTAGCCACTTTTTCCGGCGCACTGGCGGACAGCAACACCGCAATCATGGCACCCCGCGAGTGCCCTAACAGGTGAAAGCGTTGCCAGCCCATTTGTTGCGCTACCTCAAGAATTTCCCACACATCCTGCCACAGGTTATAGCCGGAATCTGCCGAGCGCTGCTGGCTGTGGCCGTGGCCCGCCAGGTCCAGGGAGAGAATATTTGCCGTGGGCAATTGCTGCGCCAGTGGTTGAAAGGAATTGGCGTTATCCAGCCAGCCGTGCAATGCGATAACTGGCTGGCCATCGCCTTCAGTAGCTGGCCAGTAGCGCGCCGCCAGGGTGCGACCGGCAACGGTGAACTGCTTTTCCTCTACTGGCCGGTTCAAGGTTGCTGCAACCATTCAAGGGTGGCACCGCCCCGGCAAAAGCCCAGCACATTCAGGCAGGCCAAGCAGCTGGTGGACATTTGATGGGCCAGGTCAGTGCGGTCAGTCAGGCGGTTGAGCCACTCCCCCACCAGGGGCTGGTGGGTCACCAGTAAAATTTGTTGGCGGGCCGAGTGTTCGAGTAATACTTCCAGTTCGTGAATATCGCCTTCTGGAAGCAACGGCTTGATGATGTCGGGCTTCAAGCTGCCGCCCAGGGTTTGGCAGGCAATATCTGCGGTTTGCCGGGCGCGCAGTTTGGGGCTGCAGAAAATAGCATCCAGACCCGCCATGGCATTGCCGGCCTGTTCGATCACGTTCTGCGTCTGGCGGATGCCCAGTGGCGTCAGGGGACGTTCACCCCCTGTGGTTGTGTGGTAAGCCGCATCGCCATGGCGTAGCAGGTAAAGTTTCATCACCGCTTTCCGGTGTCGCCCTCTTGCTCTGATGCCTGGTCAGGGCGGTTGTCTTCGGTGAAAGATGGCACATCACCAGTGGCCGCAGGCTCGTCATCCAGTTCCACCTCTGCTTCGCCGCCCTGATAACTCGGTTCCGATTGTGAAGGTTCCGGTGCAGGTGCTGCTTGCGGCTGACTCTGTGGCTCCGGCTGAGCCTCGGTTTGTGGTGCCTGATAGGGTTCGGTGGGCTCTACAGTGGGCCACTCGTTGAACGGAAAGGGTTTTTCCTCGCTGTTAAAAGTAACGAACAGCAAGCACTGGTGAACCCATGTGCTGAGACCCTGGCCAAAGTTGCGCAGGTTGTCATTGTCGCGACCGACAATCAGCACCAGTAGGAATTGGAACAGCGCCACAAACCAGAGAAGGATTCGGGCTATCCACAGGCAAAACAGGGTCAGCATCATAAATACCAGGCGCAACCACACATTGACGTTCAGCAGGTTGGTTTGCCACTGGTTTTGGGTTTCGTTGCTCATGGTGTACTCCAGTAATTGAATGTACTGCTTACAAACTATGCCACGGTTAAGAGATTCTTCGCTGCGCTCAGAATGACGACTGCGAGCCTACGGCAGCGCCGAAAACTCCACATCGTTGGCCTGTTCCGCCAACATCATATTGCCCATCAATTGCCGGATATCACAACCATTAAACATGCACTCGTACATGGCATTGGCCAACGGCATATAAATTCCCAGCTCGTCTGACTTTTCTTTCACCAGACGCGTGGTATTTACCCCTTCCGCCACCTGGCCGATGTCTTCGATGGCCTGCTGCAAAGATTTACCTTTACCCAGCGCGTAGCCCACCTGGTAGTTGCGGCTCAACGGCGAGGTGCAGGTAACAAACAGGTCCCCCACTCCACTGAGCCCCAGGAAGGTCATGGGGTTGGCGCCCAGCTGCACCGCAAAGCGGCTCATTTCCGCCAGGCTACGAGTGATAAGAACACTGGTGGTATTTTGGCCCACCTCAAGTGCCGCCGCCAGGCCAGCGGCCAAAGCGTAAATGTTTTTCAGGGCACCGCCCAGCTCAACTCCAAAACGGTCGGCGTTGGCGTACACGCGAAAATAACGGGAGCCCAACAGTTGTTGCACCACCTCGCAGAGTTCGCTGTCATCACTGGCGATGACCGTGGCGGTAATTTCCTGGGCGACGATTTCCTTGGCCAGGTTGGGGCCGCTGATCACGCCGATGCGCTCGGTGGGCAGTTCCTCCTCCAGAGTCTGGCTCATCAGCTCAAAGCTGTTGGCTTCGATACCCTTGGTGGTACTGACCGCCATGGTTTGCGCATTCATATAAGGTGCCGCCATAACCGCCACCTCACGAAATGCCTTGCTGGGAATGGAAAAGAACACCACATCACTGTCTTGCAGTGCTTGGGCCAGATCGGTAGTCACTTGCAGGCCATCGTGCAGTTTATAGCCTGGCAGGTAGCGGCTGTTTTCGCGCCTTTCCTGGCAGGCCTTGGCGTTGTCGGCGTCCCGCATCCACTGGGTCACATTGATGTTGTTGCAGGCAATCATATTGGCCACGGCGGTGCCAAAACTGCCTCCCCCTAAAACGGTGACCTTATGGTTGTTGTTATCTGTCATAGAGTGCGGCTTGGTAATGAACAAGGTGCCCGATTATAGGGGGTAACTGTGGCCATCGCCATGACCCCATCGGGTCAAACAGTACGCTGAAAGTTGTGACTAACGTGTGTCAGGGTTGTGCCCCGGGTTTGCGGAAGCGCAATACAAAGCGGTCAGTGCGCCCGCGTATATCCGGGTCAAAGACATTGATGGTGTGATCATCTTCGGGGTTGGCGAGCAGATCAGTACTGGCTTCCAGTACAAAGCCGGCGGCGACCACTTCTTTGATCACCAATGCCTCATCCACCCGGTGCAGAGTTTGCACATCCCGCTCGCCACTGCCTTTTTCGGCGCGATGATCCCACAGGGCAAATACCCCACCGGGCTTCAAAGAATCGAAAATTGCCCGGTTCATTTGGCGGCGATCCGCTTTCATCCAGTAACTGTCGTGGTAAAACAGCCCCAGCAGAACCGCATCTAGCTCCCCCACCGGAAAGCCCGGGGTTTCCAGCTCCCGGTCCAGGCGCACCACATTATCCAGGTCGCGACCGTTGAGGCGCTTGTCCATGGCTTTGCTGGCAAAGCGCTCAAGAGCGATGGAGTTGTTTTGTGCGTAAACAGTGGTTTTTGGCCCCAGATAACGGGAGAGAATTTCCGTGTAGTAGCCCCGCCCGGACATCATATCCGCCACCTGCATACCCGGCTTGATGCCATAAAAGGCCAGCAATTGTGCCGGTTTTCGGTTGCTGTCGGCGGCCTTGTCCTGCGCTGGACGATTGGGATGTTGCAACGCCCCCTGCAGTGCTTGCTGGTCTGCTGTCGTCAATGCCGATTGCTCAGCCAGAACCGGGAAGGCTACCAGTAGAGATAAGATAAATATTTTCACAAAACCTCCAAAAAACATTAAGGGCGCTTCTAAAAATAGTGATATTTTCGTGAGAGCAAGGCGGCGGCGCACGGAGACCCGCAGTGTATAAGGCATACATGAGGACTCGAGTACGACGCCAACGCCGCTATCGCGGAAATAGTGCATTTTTAGAAGTGTCCTTAAGTTGTTATTACAAGCCTCTGTTTTTCTTAATTAAATCATAGGCGGCCTGAATCTCTTTCGCCTGTTCTGTCGCCACCTTGAGCATATCCTCCGGCACCCCCTGCCCCATCAGCTTGTCCGGGTGGTACTGGCTCATCAACTTGCGATAGGCCCGCTTTAACTCCTGGTCGCTGCAGCTGCTTTCAACCCCCAGTGCTTTGTAAGCCTCGTCCAATGCAGACGGTGATGCCCCCGCGCTACCACCGGCAAAGTGAGACTGGTTGAGCGTCATATCCAGCAACTGCCGGAACTGTGCCTCGCTGTACCCCAACTGAGCACCGATAGAACGCAACAGCGACTCCTCGGCACGGTCCATTACCCCATCGGCCATGGCCATCACAATCAGGTAAACCAGCAACACCTGAGGCAGATTGCGGGTCTGCCCGCAGGCCGCCATAAACTCCTGCAAGGTCGACTCAACATGAAAATCCGCCGCCGAACCCTGCTTGAACCACTTAATAGCCTGTTGGCGATGCTCTGCCGACATACCCAACTGGCGAATAAAATTCTCGGTGTGATCCACTTCCGCCTGGGAAATATGACCATCCGCCTTTGCCAGCTTGCCCTTTAACAGAAACACCGTGCGCAAAAACACCGCCTGACGGTTGCCCTGGGTAAAGGGGTTAAAGCCGCCGCTGCCGTAGTTTTGAAAACGCTCAAAACTGCCGGCAAACAGAAAGCCGAGGATGGCGCCAATAAAGCTGCCACCAAGGAGAAAAAAGCCGATAACGGCGCCGATAACTTTAATCAAGGTACTTTTCCCAGAATTATTTTTCGCCTGCATCATAGCCGGATGACGTCAAAAACCATAATGCGAAGACGTTGGGCTGTAGAGGCCTTTTCAGACCGTATGCGACAGGGACGTCGCATCCGAGCCTACATGGATGTATTGACGGCGTGTCTTAAAAGGCCTCTACAGCCCAACGTCGCCACCCAACTCAAAAACATATTTACCGTCTCCCAAGCCACCACAAATAAATAGCGGCACCAATCCCCGCGCTGCCAAAAATCATGCACATCACCACAATTTGATAACGAGCAGCGATCAGCGGCGAAACCCCGCTGAGAATTTGCCCGGTCATCATACCCGGCAACGACACCAGCCCCACTGCCAGCAAAGAATTAATCTGCGGCAACATGGCTGCACCAAAACCCTGGTTGCGCGAAGATACATACCCCTCGCCGCGTTGCAGCTCCGCACCAAAACGCTCCGCCGCCAGACTCACCGCATTCAGACAATTGGCGTACACCATTCCCGCCATGGGTATCAGAGTATGAGGGTTGTGCCAATCACTGCCAGCATTGAACAGCGCAATCACCAGCGCCAGATTGAGGCTGCCGCCCACACCAATTCCCAACAGCGCCCCCTGCCAGTGACGGGGCTGCTTGTGAGGTACCGGCCGCAAGGCAATAGCGGCGGAAGTAGCGATCATCAGGGCAAGAATAGCCAATGACAGAGAGTGTGAATCCTGGGCAAAGATATACTGCAGCACATACCCCACCAGCAACAACTGCAACAGCATGCGGGCAGCGGCCCAGGCTACCTGGCGGCTGTTGGCCAGCCAGCGGGCGGCAATAACTGCCACAACAGCAACCGGAATCAGAGCAACCGCCAAGTCCAACAGACTGAGCGTGCGCAGGGATTGCTCCATCAGGAATTTTTGGCGTTTGCCTTGGCCGCCTGGCGAGCCTCAAAAGCGGCTTTTTGCTCCGCCGTGGCGGGGGTCTGGTATTTATCTTTCCATTCGCTGTAAGGCATGCCGTAAATCAGCTGCCGGGCGCTGTCGTAATCCACTGCTTCGCCGCGTTCCTCGGCGGCGGCCATATACCACTTGGCCAGGCAATTGCGGCAAAAATCCGCCAGCACCATCAAATCAATATTTTGTGCCTCTTTGTGTTCGTCCAGGTGCTTTAGCAAACGGCGGAAAGTCGCCGCTTCAATTTCGGTTTGGATTTGTTTGTTCTTTACAGGATGAGTGATGGCTTGGGTCATAGTCAGTATTTCTGTGAGGACAACAAGTCGCTCACCTTATCACACCATGTGCGACACATCTCCTGGCGGCAGGGCCTGTTTTTCTCAATCACCTCAAGCGTAAAATCCGGCTTGTCACCGAGCTGAACAACCGCCCCTTCAGCAAGAAACAGCTTTTCTGCGGAATAGGTCAGCTCCAACACACAGCTACCCGCCAAAACCCGCAACTCAATCATCCTCTGTTTGCCTTACCGTTGGCTCAACAACTTTTTCTGTTGGCCATCGACCCAGCCTTTGGCGACGATTTCAATACGGCGGTTGAGCTTGCGGCCACTGATACTGTTGTTGTCGGCAATGGGCACCGCCTCACCGCGGCCGTCCACCTCCAGCACCCCTGCGGGCACGCCGTAATCCGCCAGCTTGTCCGCCACCGCATTGGCCCGGCGCAGGCTCAGCAGCAGGTTACTTTTGTCAGAGCCTTCGCCATCCGTGTGGCCCACCACCACAACACGGCTCAACTGCTGCCAAGTATTCACCTGATCAAGCAGCGGCTGCAACAGTGCATCCAGGTTATCCGGCAACAACGCTCCACTGGGGCCGGTTTGCAGGCGCAGGGAAAAATGTACCGGGTACAGCACGGGTTTATCCCCCTGGGTGGTTTGTTGCTGCAATTGGGTCAGTTGTTGATTGAGCTCCGCATCAGTCGCTGTATGCGCCAGCGGCGTGTTGCTGCAACCGGTCAGAACCAGCGGTGCTATCAGACTTGCGGCGCAAAACGCCTTTTTCAGTGGGAACGACATGGCGCAATCTCCCCGGGTAAATCATCACTGTGAAAACGTTCAGCAGTCAGTGCATTGTCCGCCTGAAACGACTCGCCCAGTGGCTGCTGCAACAGATGTCGGCAGTCGATGCTGTGGCTGAACGGCACCAGTTGCTCGAACAATTGCGGGTTGTTGTAAAACATCTCATCGGTGATGGGAACAAACTGTTTCATGGTGATTCCTTTTCGGAGCAGGGTTTAAAATTTGTGTGCTTGGTGATTGCCATTAAAACCGAGGAAAATGAACCAGTAGAGAACAGACTGTGGACAAATCGTGGAGCTGAAAAGAGCGCGTTATGATTGTGATAGGATGGCCGCAAACGGGCTGATACCAATTGTCAGGAATATCTATGAGCTACTCCATTGCCATCGTCGAAGACGACGCCGACCAGCGCCGCAATTATTGCGCGGCCATTGAAAACAAAGGGTTTGAAACCACCGCCTACGCCAACCGCAGCGACGCCCTGAAAGGCATTCAGGAACGCCAGCCCGATCTGGCGGTGTTGGATATTATTCTCGAAAACGAAGTGGACGGCGGTTTTATGCTGTGTCGCGACCTGCTGGCGCAAAATCCGGATTTGCCGATTATTTTCCTCACCGAACGAGTGGATGAAATCGACAAAATTTCCGGCCTGCGGCTGGGGGCCTGGGATTATCAGCCGAAACCCATCAGCGCCACATTTCTCGCCGAGCGGGTCGCCTCCCTGTTGCGTTTGAAAGAAGTGCGCTCCGCGCCGGAAAGCCAGGGCAACGCCAAAAATCTCGGCGACCTGAGCATCAACGAAAGTTCCATGCAGGCCGCCTGGCGTGGCGAACGGGTTGATCTGACGCTCACCGAATTTCGTCTGCTGGCCCACTTGCTGCGGGTGCCTGGCGAAGCGGTCACCTACGACAGCCTGATGAAATCCACTATCCAGAGCTACGTTACCAGCAATACCATCAACACTCACATGCGCAATATCCGCAAAAAATTCCGCCAGCTCGACGATCAGTTTGATTGCATTAAAAACGAGTACGGATTTGGCTATCGCTGGGCGAAATAAACTTTCCCGAAGGGCGAGTGCGGGGTTGCCTGCTGTGACCGCCGCCAGCATGGATGCTGGCGACGAGCCTACAAGGATGTATTCACGGCGAGTCACAGCAGGTAACCCTGCGCTCGCCAAGCCACAAGGAATCTTGCCACTTTGAACATCTTGCGCGGCCCCCGCCTCAGTACCAAGCTGATTTTGCTGGGCCTGGTGCTACTGGTGATTCCCTATTTGGGAACCCAAACCCTGCGCGCCATGAAAAATTTTCTGGTGCAGGGCCAGCAACAGGCGCAATTGATGACCGCCCAAGGGGTGGCCACCCTGCTCTATGGCCGCGACGAACTGTTCAACGACACACCTCCCACCCTGGAAGGCTACGCTACCCTGCCCATCTATCCGCTGCAATCCAGCATTCAACTGGATGCGGACGATGAGGAATGGCAAACCTGGGGGCTGACCTTGAAGTCCGAACCCTACAGCAATTTTCACCTGGTGCTGGGAGAGCGGGAAGGCAACCTGTACGGCCTGCTGGAAGTTAACGACAGCACCCCGGTGAGTCGCGACCCCAGCTACAACCGCCTCAATCACGCCGACCATGTACGCCTGTACTTTCGCGACAGCAAAGGGGTAGAACAGCGGGCGCAGATAATCTGGGAGGGCAACGGCAAAACCACCACCTACTTTATGGACAGGGATTGGATAAACGCCACCGACCGTGGCCTGCCCGACTATCGTATTCAAGGCTATATGCGCCGGGGCGAAAACGACTACCGACTGGAATTTCGCATTCCCCTGGAAATGATCAGTGACGGCCACCTGGGGGTTGCAGTAGCCGACGCCTGGGAGGTGGAAGGAATCAAAGAAATCAACACCCTCAATGGCACCTTCGACACCATTGATGGCAGCCCCTACAGTCCTATGGTGCTGCGCTCCGCTCAGCTGCAAACCATACTCGACAGCATTGCCAAAACCTCATCTCGCATCTGGATTTTTGACAACGAACTGCGTGTGCGGGCCAACAGCGGAGAGCTGGCAGATATTATCAACCCCTATATGGGAGCTGGCGAACAACCGGTAAACGCCAGCGACCTGTGGAACAGTTTTATTTCCCGCACCACCGACCGGCTGATCGGCATTCCCACTGGCGATATTGAAGACTACGACCCCAGCCTGACCAGCAGCCGCAGCGACCAGATGCTGCTGGACGCCCTGGACAATCGCGCCACCACCGCCACTCGCCAATCCCTTGACGACAAAACCCGTATTATCAGTGCCGCCTCTCCCATTCAGAGTAACGGTCAGGTTATCGGTGTGGTGATGCTGGAACAGAGCACCCAAAACGTGCTCAAGCTGCAAAGCGAAGCTCTGGAAGAAGTGACCGAACGCACCCTGCTAAGCCTGCTGGCAGTTATTGTCGCCATGCTGCTGTTCGCCGCTCGCCTGGCCTGGCGCATTCGCCGTCTGGGACGCGAAACCAATGTATCCATCGACGACTATGGCCGCTTGCAGGGCATCAGTATTTCCAAAGACCTGCGCGCCGGAGATGAAATTGGCGATCTGGCGCGCAACATCAACCTGGCGCTGGAAAAACTCAATCAACACCAGGGCTTTCTCGCCAATATTCCCCGTACCCTGCGCCACGAAATCAACAATCCGCTCAATACCATCAGCACCTCACTGGACAACCTGGAGCGGGAACAGCTTAGCGACAAAGACAGCACCTACCTGGACAGTGCCCGCCGCGGTTTGATGCGCATCAGCGTATTAATCGGCAAACTGGCGGATGCCGCCAACCTGGAGGAGGCCCTCAACGCCGAAGATATTTTTGAATTCGACCTGGCCGCCATGCTCAGCGCCTACGTGGAAAACCAGCAAAAATTGAGCCCGGATCACCAGCTGATTCTGAATATGGACAGCAACTCCGTGTCTTTTAACGGCTCCGACATGCACATAGAACAACTGCTGGACAAACTGCTGGACAACGCCCGGGACTTTAGCGAAAAGAACGCGCCCATCACCATCAACCTGTTTGTCAGTCGAGAGGTGTGCACACTTCAAGTGATCAACCAGGGGCCACTGATCCACGAGCAACAAATCCCCAACCTGTTTCAGATGATGCATTCAAAAAGGCAGGACAAAACACCGGGGCATTTTGGTTTGGGGCTATACGTGGCCAGAGTGATTGCCGAACATCACGGTGGCAGTATTCGGGCATTTAACCTGGAGAACGGCTCCGGACCCTGTTTTAGTGTGCGCTTGCCGCTGGGGTGAGCGGCTGCGGCCTGCCAAGAGCCGCTCGGGATGACAAGAAAGTGCAATCAGAAAGTAGCCCGGATAAAGCGCAGTGGCACCCGGGCTACACATTACGGCTCAACCAGCCCTTTGGAATAATGAGTTTTGCCGTACTCGTCGATAATAATGGCTTCGTAGTTGGCAAGGGAATCAATCAGCGCCAGCCCTTTTTCCACACCCATCACAAACACCGATGTGGACAGCGGGTCAGTATCGAAACCGTTGGGGCCGATCACGCTGACGCTGGCAATGCCATTGGCGGAACGGCCGGTTTTGGGGTTGAGAATATGGTGGATTCGCTCGCCATTTTCGTCGATAAAAAAGCGTTCGTAATCACCGGATGTGGACAGCGCCTCGTCCTGTAATGGCAGTTTGATGGCTACATCATTTTTTTCACCACGAGGGTTTTTGATACCCGCCACCCAGGGGCGGCCACGGCGGTCGCCCAGTAGCCGGGTATCGCCACCGGCGCTGATGCTGGCGTGTTCGATCCCCCGTTCTTCAAGCAATTCCACTGCCCGGTCAATGGCGTAACCTTTGGCAATACCACCCAAGTCTATTTTGATGTTGGGGTGGCCAAAACGTACCGCCCTTTTCTGGCGATCCAGAGTGACAAGGCGGTAGTCAATCAACGCAGCGCTGCGCAGTTGGGTACTGGGTTTTGTGCCGGTGCGGTAGTCGTAGCCGTGACCTACAGAGGCAAAAGTAATATCGAAAGCGCCATCGGTTAATCGGCCATAGTAAAGCCCTTTGTCCAGTAACTTGATCATCTCCGCCGACACAGACACCAGGCCTTTGGCCCCGTGCAGGTTTACCCGGTACAGCTCGCTGTGCTCGTCCCAGGGGTTGTAGACAGCGTCGATGCGTTGCATTTCTGCCATTACCGCGCCCACTGCTGCCCTGCCCTGCTTTTCTTCAACGTGCCACAGCACCACTCGCACTTCAGTGCCCATAATGGTTTGGGTGTCACTGTGCCACTGGCACCAGGCGGCGGGAGAAAACAGCGACAGAAGCAGTAAAAATCGCGCCATCATCAGTAAGTAAACTCTATGTGGAACTTGCCATCCTGCTGGCGTTCGCCAAACAGGGCCAGCCCCTGAATCACCCCATCGGCGGTTTGCGGCGGTGGCGTAATCAGCGCATTAATGGCCAGTGTGTTGTTGGGATTAACCAATACTTCGCCGTCCATATCCCAGGGGCCGGAAAGGTCAAAAAAGCTGAGTTTTATGGCTTCTCCCTGCATGGCAAGATCACCGGCAATGGCCCCCAAATCCAGCCAGTGCCCACCCATATCCAGGCGAGCTCGCTGCCAGCTGCCATTGCCACTAACACTGGCAATGCGCTGCCCATCCGCCTGCACTTCCTCCAGCCGCAACGACAGATCACCGGCCAGTGGGTAACCAATAACGTAGCGCCCAACCCAGTTGGCAGGGAGTGTGATCTCAAGGTTTTCACCACCCCAGCGTTGACCGCCCAACCATTGCAGTTCGCCGGTCAGAATATCGCTGCCATCACGTTTGATGGTAATTTCCGCGGCGGGGGAAAAAGCCAGCAGGGAAAGTGGTTTTAAACGCCACTGCACAGAATCCAGCGCCACCGTAGCGCCCTGGCTACCTACCACCAGTTGTCGGGCGCTGCCATTCCACAGGCTGCCCTGATAATGCGCCGCTTGAAAGGTCAATTGTTGCGGTATAAGCCACTGAATCAAATATGCCGGTGCGCCGGCAATCACATGGCATAAAAACAATGCCACTCCCAGCATGACCGCGTATTTCAGTTTGTTCATCCATTGCCCCGCAAACGCACGGACACTTTTACAACCCCGCTGTCACCGGTGGGGGCGATGCTGAGGTTGTCGACAACCGCACTGTGGCTGCCTTCCATTTGGTTGAGCCACTCGACGAAATGATTGAAAGCTGCACGCTCGAAACGCAGTGACACACTGTTGTCACTGTTGGGCGTAAAGTTGCTCATGGCCAAACCATGACTGCGGGCACTGCTGCTCACCAGGCGCATCAGGCTGCTGCTGTCCAGGGTGGTAGTGCCACTGGCCTGCAAGGTTTTTAATTCCAACGCCAGGGTCTGAGCCTCCTGCAATTGGCCGCCCAGCCGTGCATTCACACCCTGTTGGTTGCTCACCATGGCCAGCAGAGGTTGAATCAACAGCCACCACAGCAGTATCAGCGCCACTATCAAACCACCGGCCAGCAGTATTTTTTGTTCGCGACGATCAAATTGTTGCCAGTTAGCCATGCTTACCTCCCCGCCACGGTCTTGGCGCGGTCAGCGCGCTGGATTCGGAAATTACCCTGCTGGCCATCGCCGTCGGCGCTGGCGGTAAAACGCACCTGGTAGCGCTGTTTTTCCAGCGCCATCTGGATTTTCTGCAAAGCGTCAAAGTCCGGCGCCCAACAGTTGATGCGCAATTCGCCACTGCGACCGGTAAAGGTGATATTGCCCGGCACTACACCTTGAATAGCCGCAAAAGCGGGCATAATTTCGGCCAGAACTGCAGTCGGCGATTGATAGCCACCGCCACTGTTGCCCCGGCGCTTGCGTAATTCACTGCGCAGGGAATTGAGCTGGCGCTCTGCACCGCCCACCGTGCGACGGGACAGGGATTGAGAAACTGTCTCGGCAATTTGTTGCTGGATTTTCTGCCCCTGAGTTTTCGCCTGGTTGTATTGCACCAGCTGTGCAGTCACAAACACCAGCAAGACCGCTGCGGCAAAAATTCCTACCCGCTGCCATTGCTGCCACCAACGGGCCACCGGCAGGTGGTTGGAAAACGCGCCCTGACGCATATCCAGTGCCGGGCTTTGATCGGCGCCGGCGGATACCGTCTGCGGCCAGCTTTCCAGGCGGTTGTGGCAGCGTTCTTTTAACGGCTCCGGCATCAGCCCTTGCAGTTGCTCCAGCTGTTGGTCGTTGGCGGCCAACAGCAGAATGGATTCCGGTTCCTGCTGCTCACTGAGTTGCTGCAGTGCCAACGGCATCAGTGCAGGCTCCAGCGCAAACCCCTGGCTGACACCACTGCGCAACAGCACCGAGCGACCACTGATTCCCAGGCTCCAGCCGCCTTCCTCCAGCGGCAGCATCAGCGGTTCCGGCACCATATGGTTTATATCCAGCCCCATATCCTGAAAGGCATCGAGTTGCTGTTGCAACCAGTCCTGGTCACAGCAGGCCGCGGTCACCTGGTCGTGCTGCGGGGAGGTAAAAGCAAAATGCAGCTGCTCCACATCGCTGATCAACTGTTCTTCCAGCTCGTAAGGGGCCGCCTTGCGCAGATGACGGCGTTCTTTGGGACTGCAGGGCAATTGATTTAAAACCACTTTGTCGCCGGGCAGCAATAACCACAGCCGGGCACCACTGAGCAGCTCCCTTTGTTGCTGAAGTTGTTCCAGCGAACCCTGCCCCAATACCTCGCCGGCAGCGAACCATTGGTAGTCACCGTTGTGGGTTGGGCGGATAAACAGGTTTTTTGCCATATCTGGTTTTCCAGTTCGTCATTGCGAAGGAGCGTTAGCGACTGTGGCAATCTCCATAGTTATTGGAGGACAGCCACGAGATTGCCGCGTCGCTTCGCTCCTCGCAATGACGAATTATTAAAATTACTGCCAACTACCCAGCTGGCGATAAACCACCCTCACGCCATCGGCGCTGCGGTGCAACAAGCTCTGGCTGTAGTTGCGCCGCTGGGCAACCACCGCTTCTGTTCTGAGCATAAAGTAGCCGGTGGAGACGCTCAACTCATCCGTGCTCAAAAATTGCCCTTCCCGGGCGGCCCGGTCTTGCAGGTCGGACAGCAGTGCCGTATCGAGAAAGGCGTCTAAATCTTCATGGCCGTTTGTGCCTCGCCGGGACAGTATTTCGTCGCCATCTTCCGGGGACAGCGGCGTCAGCTGATCGCTGATATTGAGAGTTCTCAGCACATGGGCAGAAGCCGTATTGACGTTCACCGGCGTACCTGCGGGCAGTGCGCACAGGTGTGGGGTGAGCAGCTGGTACAGCTCGGGGGTAACCCCTTTCACCAGGCGCAATTCGCTGACACTGAGCATCTCCCGATTCGCCGGGCGGTACCCCGGCGTGGCGGCTGACTGATAAAAGCTGGATTCAGCACCGCCAAAACCGGTGGTGTCGTCGTCCGGGTCCAGCCAGTCGATCACCGCCTCGGTGATTTCCACCGCCTGGTTCTGGTCCAGCGCTGGTTCTTCAAAACTCTGCAACAAGCGGATAAAACGGCGCTGGGGTACGGTAAAACGGTCGTGAAGCGGTTTGCTGTTTCTGTCCGCCACCCTGCCCTGTAAATTGTTGATATTCAGCCGCCCCTGCATATCTTCCAGGGCCAACTGGATAACAGCGATTTCCACAGGAAAACTATAGGCTTGTGCCCAGGGCTCCCCCAGATGATCTACCTGATTGTTGTTGAGGTCTTCTGTCAGGTAAAAAACAGCCGCTTCTTCACCGCCGGCAAACAATTGCATGCCCTGGGCAGCAAACTGGCGGTTCTCCGCAAAGCGCAATCCCCTGTCCACATCCCTGTTCATATAAACCGCCATAGCGCCGACTGCTGCGACAATCAGCAGCGCCAATATCAGCGACACCCCTTGCTGGCGATCAGGCCGCTGGCAGCATAAACAGGCGTGTGATTTCACCCCATTCCTCCAGCTCCAATGTGACTTCAACCGCCAGTGGCAGCGCTTCGCTGGCACCACTTGCACCATTGCCGGAGGCCACGCCTGCTGGCCATTCCTGCACCCAGGACAGGGGCGCCTGCGGGCGCAGGTAACGCAGCCTTATCTGTTGAACGCCCTGCAGCAGTGGCAGCTGTACTGGCGGCTCCTGGTCCGCCATATCCAGGTGAGGCCAGTGGTCGCGCCACAGTTGTTCATCCGCAAGTCTGTAACCTACCCGTTGCAATTCGCTGCGCAGTTGTTGCTGTGGGTTGTGCCACCCCCCCCGACTGAATTGCAGCAGATACACATCAAAACCACTGGCATCCGCCTGGGGCAAGCCTTCAAAGGCAGAACGGGATTGACCAAAACCAAGCACCACACTGCGGGGGATAGCCTGTTGCAGGTCTCGTTCCAACAGGTTCATGGCACGATCCAGGGCATTGAGCTGGCGCAGTCTGTGTTGGTTTTGTTCGCCACCATCCATGGCCGTTTGGAATGAGAGGTAAGCCATGGTGCCAATAAAAGCGGTGATGGCCATGGCCACCAGCACCTCTACCAGGGTAAAGCCCTTTTGACGACTATTTACGCAGGTTTCCTGCCGCTGACGACCATTTTTGCAGGTTTCCTGCAGCTGACGGCTCTTTATGCAAGTACGCTGACGGCTCATTGGCGTTCCACCGCAGTCAGGGTAATAAGCGGGTCTTCGCCTTGGCGGAATACTGTTGTCTCCATGGTGCGAAAGTCTTTATTGGTGTTTCCCAATGGAACAGTCCGCCACTGCCAGCGCTGCCCGGCCATTTCCACTTCACCGCTACTTTCGTCTCTTGAAGTTTGCCCCAGGCGGCGGCGAATGCGGCGCTCGGTAATGCGATCGCTGGCTATCCACTGGGCCACGGCTTTATCCCGCACATGAGCAGCGGTGGTACTGCCCGCTTCTACCGAGCTGAGCAAGGCTGGCAAGGCAATGCCGACAACCGCCAGGGCCACCATTACCTCAACCAGTGCCAGGCCGCTTGAGCGATATTTTACAGTTGGGGGGTTCACAGCGAATCGTCCATTTTATCCACCACGTCTGCACGCCCCAGTAAATCCGCTTGCAGTTGAAAATGGCTGTCTCCAGCGGCGCTGATCAGTTGCAGTTGAAATGGCGTGATTTCTCCGTGAGGGTAGAAAAACACCTGTGGTATGGGTTCATCGGCACCAATTTCCAGCGGCGGCAGACTGTCGTTACCGGCAAAGCGCAGTTCCACTTCAACCCCTGCGGGAAAGCTGACCGGCGGGAACAGCGCTCGTCCCTCGCCCCTTAAGGGCAGCCACCAGTCCGCGTCTGTCTGATCGTCTTCCCGCAGCGCCACTTCCAACTCCTGACGCCAGCGGTAGGTCCAGATGTCGTTCTCGTCCCGGCTTAGCAGCAGACCAAAAGTGGTGCCGTGCAGCTGGGCTTCCTCCGCCATTAATTCCACCTGGCCTTGCAACTCTTTCACCTGGCGCTGCAAGCGCTGGTGGGTGGAATCGGTAAAGATTGCCACGGTGGTGATGGTGGCGATCAAGCCAATAACGGTGACTACCACCAACAGTTCCACCATGGTGAAGCCGTTGGGTTTGTGTTGTGGTAGAAAGGTCACGAGATTGCTTCGCTACGCTCGCAATGACGGTAGAGCGTTTACTGCTCTTCTTCGCGCCAGTTGCCAATGTCCGCATTCACTTCTTCGCCACCGGCCACGCCATCCGCACCCAGGGTGTAAATATCAAAGGGGCCGTTTTCGCCGGGACTCTGGTAGTAGTATGGCCGCTCCCAGGGGTCCAATGGCAGGTCAGGCAGGTAGCCGCCGTTTTTCCAGTGGCGCGGTTCCGGTGGCAGTTCCGGTTTGTTCACCAATGCCTCCAGGCCCTGTTCGGTGGTGGGATAGGTGTAATTATCCAGACGGTACGCCGATAGCGCGGTTTTAATAGCGGCAAAATCCGCCTGCACTTTTTGCACTCGGGCCTTGTCAGCACTGTCGAGAATATTGGGCACAATCATGCCCGCCAACAGCGCCACAATCACCAGCACCACCATGATTTCCACCAGGGTAAAGCCAGCATTTTTCGTCAGTTTTTTTGGGGATTTTACGGCAGTGTTCATTGCACCAAACTCTCTAAATTAAGTTGATTTGTTCCGATATGGGCAACAGCACCGCTGCCACAATAAAAATCACAATAACGCCCATAAACACCACCATGGCCGGGGGCAATACGGACATCATGGCGGCCAGCTTGTAATCCAGCTCCCGTTCCTGATTGTCTGCGGCACGGGCGAGCATATCTCCCAGTTCGCCACTGAGTTCGCCACTGGCCACCATTTGCACCAACAGTGGCGGGAATACTTCAGCGCGATCCATGGCCACGTTGAGGGAGCTGCCTTCAGACACCATGGTTACCACGGTTTCGCAGCGTTCCCGCAATTCCAGGTTAAACATCACCTGACGGGCGATCTGCAGTGCATTGAGCAGGGGCACGCCACTGGCCACCAGAATCGACAAGGTAGCGGAGAAACGGGAGCAATCCAGCGCTCGTTTCCAGTCGCCAACCACCGGAATATTCAGTTGCAGACGGTGCCAGCGCTTGCGATTTTTGGGGTTGCGTAACCACAGCTTGACTCCCACAGCCACGGAAACCAACAGCAACAACAGGTTGAGGCCGTGATTGACAAAAAAGTCACTGATATCAATAAGTATCAGTGTGGGCACCGGCAGTTCCTGACCCCGGCGGGTAAAGGTGCCCAGCAATTGCGGCACCACCTCGGCCATTAAAAAAGCCACCACAGCGACGGATACTACCAGCAGTATCAACGGGTAGGTCATGGCGCTGCGCAATTTTTGCACGGTGTTTTGACCCGCTTCACAATACTCCGCCAAACGCACCAGCACCGGGCCCAGAAAACCGGCGCTTTCACCGGCTTCCACCGTGGCCCGGTAGAGTTCGTCGAAACTCCGCGGGTGTTCCCCCAGGGCGTATGCCAGGCTGTGACCTTCCTGCACCCGGCTGCGACTTTGCAGAATCAGCTCCTGGGCGCGGGGTTTATTGTTCTGTTTGGCGCAGGCTTTGAGGGCATCGGTCAGAGGCAGGCCGGATTCCACCAGGGTGGCCAGCTGGCGGGTAAACAATGACAGTTCCGGCGCTTTCAGGCGGCCGTGATTGCTGCGCTGCAAGCGGGACGGGGTTTTGTCAGCGCGCACCGCTCTGGCGGCTTTGACGTCCAGCGGGCGAAGGGATTGGGCGCGCAGCTGACTGCGAATCTGGCGCTCGGAATCCCCTTCCATCACCCCTTTGGTGACAGAACCGGATTCGGTTAATGCGCGATAGTTGTAGGCGCCCAATGTTGATTCCTGTTTACATGTTCGTCATTCCGAGCGCAGCGAAGAATCTCTCTTTTCAACAACACAAGATCCTTCGCTGCACTCAGGATGACAGTGGAGTGGTCAATTCGACGTCGCCGTTACCCGCAGCACTTCCGCCAAGCTGGTGTCTCCGGCCATTATGCGGTCGCGGGCGGATTCGCTCAGGGAGGGGTTGCGTTTTCGGGCCAGGTCGAGGATTTCCTGCTCGCCGGCACCATCGTGAATCAGGCGGCTGATTTTGTCGTCAATTTCGATCATTTCAAACACCGCACTGCGCCCCCGGTAGCCGGTGTGGTTGCAGCTTTCACAACCCACCGCTTTGTAAATGGGCACCGCTTGTTTCAGCCCCAGGCGCTCGCACTCCGCTTCGTCCGGTTGGTATTCCTGCTTGCAGTCCACACAGAGTACCCGCACCAGGCGCTGGGCCATAACTGCCAACAGACTGGAAGCCAACAAAAACGGTTCCACGCCCATATCCTGCAAGCGGGTAATGGCGCCCACGGCGGTATTGGTGTGCAGGGTGCTGAGCACCAGGTGGCCGGTCAAACTGGCCTGCACTGCGATGGAGGCAGTTTCGCCATCGCGAATTTCCCCCACCATCACCACATCCGGGTCTTGCCGCAAAATGGCCCGCAAGCCGCGGGCAAAGGTCATATCCACCTTGGTGTTGACCTGGGTCTGGCCCACGCCGGGCAGCATGTATTCCACCGGATCTTCAATGGTGAGGATATTGCGGCTGCTGTTGTTCAAATAACTGAGCCCGGCGTAAAGGCTGGTGGTTTTACCGGAACCGGTGGGGCCGGTAACCAGAATAATGCCGTGGGGCCGGGTAAGTACGCTTTTGAAGGTGTCCAGCATGGTCGCAGGCATATCCAGTTGATCCACCTGCAACTGCCCCGCCTGCTTGTCCAGCAACCGCAATACCACGCGCTCGCCGTGGGTGGCGGGAATGGTGGATACGCGAATATCCACCCCGTGCCCCGCCAGGCGCACGGAGATACGGCCATCTTGCGGCAGGCGCTTCTCGGCGATATCCAACCGCGCCATCACCTTTAAGCGGGAAACCAGTAATGGCGCCAGCAAAGGTTTTGGGGACAATACTTCGCTGAGCACACCGTCGATGCGAAAGCGCACCGCCAGACGGTCTTCAAAGGGTTCGATGTGGATATCTGAGGCTTTTTCCCGCACCGCCTGGGAAAGTATGGCGTTGATAAGGCGAATAACCGGGGCGTCGTTCTCCCCTTCCATCAGGTCGCTGTCTTCGGGGATTTCGTCCGCCAGCCGGCTCAGGTCGATGTCGTCGCTCATGTCTTCGGCAACCCGTTGGGCTTCGCCGCTTTCGCCGCGCTGGTAGCTGGTGCTCAACAGGCGGGCAAATTCGCTGTCGTCTACCGGTTGCAAATCAAAGGGGGTACCGAGAAAACGGCGCAACTCCAATAAAGTGTTCAGGGCGAGCCCCTGCCGATGCACCACTTTCCCCTCATCCAGCAACACGCCATGAGCTTTGGCGAAAGCGAATGGCAGGCTATTAGCATCGGCACTCATTCGTCGGACTGTTCTGTTTCGGGTTGCGGCTGAGGTGACTGCGGGCGGGTGCCATCCCATGCCGGCAATATGGGGATTTTTTCCTTGTTCAACCAACCGCTGCTGCCGCGCTGCATTTCCAGCTGGCGCTGGCGAATAAAGTCGTATTTTTCGGCGGTAAAGTCGTAGGTGTCCTGCTCGTCGTGAAGAATGCGGGCACGGATAAACACCATCAGGTTGGTCTGGCGCAATTGGGTCGTGGTGGAGCGGAACATGCGGCCCAGCAGGGGAATATCCCCCAGCAGCGGCACTTTGCGTTCGTTGTCGGTCAGGTCGTCCCGTATCAGGCCGCTGAGCACAATCATCTCGCCATCGTCCACCCGCACCACGGTGGTGATGTCTCGCTTGTTGGTGATCAGGTCGGAGGCGACGCTGCTGTTACTGATGCTGGATACCTCTTGATAGATCTCCAGCTCCATGCTGCCGCCGTTGTTGATATGAGGCGTGACTTCCAGGCGAATACCCACATCCTCACGCTGGATGGTCTGGAACGGGTTGGTGGAGCCGCTGTTGGTGCCGGTATTGGTAAAGGAGCCACTGATAAATGGCACCTGCTGACCGTTGTTAAACACCGCTTCGCTGTTGTCCAGGGTAATCAGGTGAGGCTTGGCCAGAATGGTGGAGTTATCGTCGTTGTGCAGGGCGTTGAGCACAATGGAAAAATCCGTTGTGCTACCCAGGCGACCTATGCCGATTGTCTGGCCGGGAATACCCGCCAAGGCACCGGCTATGGACAGGTTATTGCCACTGTCATCGTCATCGTCATCGTCATCGTTATTATTGTTATTGTTGTTCGCCAGTGCACCAGCCAGCGCGCCCAGGCCGCCACCGGCGTTGGTGGAGCTGCCGAAGGTGCCCCGGTCTTCATCGGTGTAAAACCATTCAATGCCCAGGTTGCGATCGACTGTGTCGTTCACCTCGGCGATTACCGCTTCAATAATCACGTTGGAGCGGCGGATATCCAGGCGTTCCACCACTTGCAGCAGGGAATCCAGGGTATCCCCCTGAGCGGTAATAATCAGGGAGTTGGTGTCCACATCCGCCACCACCGCAGAACGAGCTTGTTGCTGGGCGGCTGGCTGACCCTGTTCCAGATTGGAGATAACACCGGAGAGCACTTCTGCCAGCGACACCGCATCCGCGTGTTGCAGGTAAATGGTGCGAATATTGCCGGTTTGTTCGCCGGGACGGTCCAGCTGGCGGATCAGACGTTTTGCTTCCTCACGGGAGAGCTGATCACCTTTCAGCAAAATGGCGTTGGTGCGATTTTCGGCCACCAGAATCAGCTTTTTTTGCTGATTGCTGGCGCTGCCTTCGCCTTTTTCCAGTTGTTCCAGCAGCGCCACCAGTTCCTCGGCGTGGGCGTGGTGTAACTCCACCAGTTCGGTTTCCACTTTGGAGGCTTTGTCCAGCTGGCGAATCAGGCGTTCGATGCGCTTGACGTTGGCGGCGCTGTCGGAAATAACCAGAGTACCGTTGGTGGACGCCGCCAAATGCGCGTGCTGGGGAACCATCGGCCGCAATATGGGCAACACCTTGGCGGCAGACACATGCTTGAGTTCGATAATGCGGGTGACAAAACCGTTTTCACTGGCCGATTGTGCAGCGGCACTGGCGGGAGCGGTACGGGCTTTTTTGGCGGGAATCACCCGCAGCACCCCATCGCTGTTAATGGCGGCAAAGCCGTGCACATCCAGCACATTGACAAACAGATCGTAGAGCTTGTCCCGATTGAGCGGCACCCGTGAAATCACATCCACCTTGCCCTTTACCAGCGGATCGATAATCACCGATTCCGCCCCCAGGGTGGCACTGACAAAGTGGATGACTTCGCGAATATCCGCATCGCGAAAGTTAGGCGTCCAGGTTTTTTCAGCACTGTCTTGCTGGGCGGACGCCATCGTGCAGACGAGCGTCAGCAACAACCCTCGCAAGCTGTTTATTATTGTTGTGTGCAAAAGTGACGTCACTACTGCTCCTCAATCCACTTTGCTTATTCGTTGATGGCTTTGGCCAGATTCGCCAAATCCACATTCAAGTTTACCTGGCGGTTGCCCCGCAATACCTGCATCTGCGCGGTGGGGGATTGCAATACATCCAGGTACAACTGACGCATTTGCTCCGGGTCCAGGCTGACCGGGGTGCCGTTGACTTCGGTCACCACATCGCCGGGTTTAAAACCCAGCTGCTCAAACTGCGCCAGATTTTTCAACGGTTTCACCTCAAAGCCTTTCTTGTGAGGAGTTACCCGCACCACCTGCGCCAGAGTGTCCGGGGTTGGCAGTTCAACCGCAACGCTGCGCTTCGCTGTTGGCTGACTTGGCAGTAATGTTTGCGGCTGTGGCGGGCGATTATTGTTCGCCGCTGAATTCTGAGGCTGGACCGTTTCTACCAGCAAGCCCTCACCATTCATACCTTCAAACAGCCAAAGTGATTCATAACGACCGGCGTTGTTGAGAATCACCCGCCGCTCCAGCACCCGATCCAGGGTGACATTGCGGCCCGCTGGCAACTTGTCACCGACTTTATAACTTTTATGCTTGTTGTTGTGGGCGATCATGGCACTGGCCAGCTTTGCATCACTGCTGCTCAGCACACCGGTGAGTTTGAGCGCCAGTTTGGTGTCTTCCGCCTCGATATCCGCCTCCGGCAGCACCAGGTCCACCGGTTGTTCCAACGCCACATCACCGGCAACCCCATAGAGATTCAGGCGCAGCAATGAGGCTATATCTACCCCTGCCACCTGACTGCCGCTGTTGCCCTGGGGCAACGCCAAAGTCGCTTTTACAACCTGTGCCTGTTTTTGTTGTGGCCACAGCGCCCAAAACAACTTGGCAGCACTGCTGGCCAACACCAGCAACAGCAGCATAACCACTGCCCTTTGCCACCAGCACACAGGCACACGCTTGACGGTGGCCGCAGCATTTGCAGCTGTGCGCATAACCGCCGAGTTGGGGGTGAGTCCTGTTAGCAAAGCGCTCTCCGGGTATTTGTGCGCAAACTTATCTCAATCCGATGACAAAAAATGGTATTTGCGCACTAAATGGCCAAACTGCAGGTATTTTCTTATCTTTTTCACCTATGCGACTGAACAGCATACCAAAATCTGCTGGAGAGTCCCATCACAGAAGGTGTTGCGGAAAGACAAAACGCAACGATGCAGCGCCTGATGTGGCACCAAAAAATCGATCTGGTATTATCCCGGCCCCTAAGCGTCCCATTTATACTTTGTCATTTGCACCGTAGCTTTCCACAACGAGGAAGGTAGAGGATTTTATTATGAGTCTCGCCCATAAAGTTCTGGCCGTAAACAACGACCTGCCCATTCGCACTGAGCAGCCGGTTCACAGCGGCAAGGTTCGCTCGGTTTACTGGCTTACCGAGGCCGACAGCCGCCGCCTGATTGCCGAGCGCGGCTACGACGTGGCCGCCGATGCGCCACTGGCCATTATGGTAATCAGCGACCGCATCTCTGCCTTTGAGTGCATCTGGCGCGGCGAAGGTGGCATGGACGGCGTTCCCGGCAAAGGTGCGGCACTGAATGCCATCTCCAATCATTGGTTCAAGTTGTTCCGCGAACAGGGATTGGCAGACAGTCATATTCTGGAAATTCCGCACCCGTTGGTGTGGATTGTGCAAAAAGCCCGCCCGGTAATGATCGAAGCCATTGCCCGTCAGTACATTACTGGCTCCATGTGGCGTTCTTACGCAAAGGGTGAAAGAGAGTTTTGCGGCATTGAGATCGCCGACAATCTGGCAAAAGACAGCAAGCTGCCGGAGCTGTTGATCACGCCATCCACCAAAGGCATCTTGGAAGGCATTCCCGGGGTGCCGGCTCAGGATGACGTCAATATCACCCGCAAGGATATTGAGAACAACCACGAAGCCTTTAAATTCCAGAGCCAGGGCGACATCGACCTGTACGAGAAATTACTCACTGAAGGTTTCGATGTTATCAGCAACGAGCTGGCCAAACTGGACCAGATTTTTGTGGATACCAAGTTTGAGTTTGGCTATGTGACCGACAAAAGCGGCAACGAAAAACTGATCTATATGGATGAAGTGGGTACGCCGGACTCTTCGCGTATCTGGGACGGTGCCGAATACCGCAATGGCGTGGTGGTGGAAAAATCCAAAGAAGAATTCCGCCAGCTGCTGCTCAATCACTTCCCGGATCCGGACATTCTGATCAACAAAGACCGTATGCAAGAGCGCAGCGCCCTGGCGCGGGACAACGCGCTCCCGGAAGCGGTGTTGATGCAGGTTTCCAAAACCTACACGGATATTGCCGAGAAGATCACCGGCCAGGCGATTGAGCTGTCGGAAAACCCGAAAGCGGAAATTATTGCCATTCTGCGGGATGAATTTGGATTGGTGGATTGAAGCTGCGGGCTACGAGCAGGACGTAGCGTTTTGTCATTCTGAGCGCAGCGAAGAATCTCGCGCACTTTGCCGGCATTGAGATCCTTCGCTGCGCTCAGGATGACGATTTTACGCTAACCTGCTCGCCGCCCGCAGCCAATTCCCAAACATCATAAGCGGGTTCTTCGTAGGGGTGTGCCTCAATTAATGCCTTAACCGCCCCGGCAATCAGCTTGTTATCACACACCATTTCCACCCGGTATTCCTCAACCGTCTCCACTTGACCCTGCTGGCCAAGAAAGGGCGCGCTGCCCTTTAAGGGACGAAACTGGCCCTGCCCCAAAACCTGCCAGCAACAGCTGTCGTAATCACCGATGCGACCGGCACCGGTGGCAAAAACCGCCTGTTTTACGCTGTCCAAATGGGATTCGGGAACAAAGAAGGCCAGTTTATACACTGCCTAACACCGACACATCGGCGGTCAGCAGCGCGCCATCCTGAACAACTACCGGCACTTGTTGCAGGCCATAGTTGATGCAGGGGCCCGCAGTGCAGACTCCGCCATCCAAACTGAAAACCGCACCGTGGTGGCTGCACAAAATCAGCGAGCCATCGTTACTGAGAAAATCGTCCGGGGCACCGTTAAGGCGAGCCCCGGCATGGGGACAGCGGTTTACGTAAGCGCGTACCAGATCACCTTGACGCACCGCAAAAATGGACACCACCTCCCCCTCTTTGCCTTCAAACAGAAATTCCTTGCTGCCGGGATTATCCAGCTCATCCAGTGAGCACAGGCGGTAGCCCGCACGGAGGCGGGTGAAAGGTTCAGAGCGGATAACGGTGTTCATGCTTATCTATTGTCTTTCACAAACTCAACAATTTCCGCCGCAGGAATGGCGTAACTGCGGGTGCGGCTGTAGCGTGCAATATTAACACCGGCAAAAGTGCCGTCTAGCGAAAATACCGGGCCACCGCAATCGTCCGGATGCAGGGGCGCATCGTGGGCGAAAATATTATCGAAGCCGTCACGACGCAGGCTTTTACCGCCGTCAAAATACTCCGCCACATGACGCCCCTGTCGCTGCGGGCGATTACCCAGCACCAGTTCCACAGACAGCGGCTCGCCATTGCGAAGGGCTGTCAGGCTGACGCTGTCGCCGGGTTCGTAAGCGCGCAGTGTGTCAATCAATTGCTGGGAGCTGCTGATCTGTTGGCCATCCACTTCCAACAGAAAATCGCCATCGCGAAATTGCTTCGCTGCCGGGGTATCGTCGAACACCCGATCAAAACGCACTTTGCCATCCACGGTGCTGGGAGATACCCCCAGGTAACCAGAGCTCTGACGTTTGGCGATAGCGAACTGTTCGGTACTTTTTACACTCACCAAACCATCGCCTTCGGGGTGGGGAGACAACAACAACTGGCCGCGGTCAATATTGCCGCTGCCCCTGGCAGACAGTTTCAAACCGCCTTTCAGACGAGTATCCAGCTTCAACAACACCAGGTCGCGCTCGGTGTCGCGGGCCACTACCGACGCCACATGGCTGTCAGCGCCCTGCACCACACGGACGGAATCCCCCACTCGGGAATTTTTGCTGACCAGCAAATTGCCAGGCCGAAACAAGGTGGCCAGTGCTTCTACCTGCTCACCATTTTTTTCGCTGATAACCTGCAAAGAGGACATTTGCAGGCGCTGTTCCTGCCCGGAAAACTGCTGCTCCAGGTCCGTCAGTTGCGCCAATGGTGCCACAGGGCGGACCGCAGGTGCCCGCTCGTTCACCGCCAGGGTGCCACTCCAGGCATGGTGGGAGCGGTTATTCTCCGGCAACTTGAAGGTCAACGCCACTTCGCCGTCATCCCGTTTGACACGCAGCGACACCTGGTCTTTTTTTAACGTATAAGCCCGCTGCAGTAACAGCTGAGCTTCCCGGCGTTGTTTTGCCTCCTCGCCATCTACGGCCAGAAAACGGTCGCCTGCTTGCAGGCCGGACTGCTGCGCCAGGCTGCCGGGGGTCACTTGAACCACTTTGGCGTAGTCACTGCGTGCGCCTCTGCGCTGATGGTCATTGCCCTCCGCCAGCGCGAATCCAAAATCCGGGCCCACAGAGACATTGTGATCGTGAAACTCCTCGGCGCGAAGCAGGTATTGCCAGTAGCGGCGAAATTGATCCACCGGGACTTCGTGGTTGCGATCCAGGGATTGACTGATGTTGCTGTGAATGCCGATCAAACGCCCTTCCATATCGAACAGCGGGCCTCCGGAATCGCCGGGTTCCATCAGGCAGGTGGATTGAATGTACCCGTTGTCAGTCACCGGGTCGGCAATATAGCCAAAGCGCACTACCACCCCCCGTTGCTCGCTGTAGGCGCCGGGAAAGCCGAGGCTGATACAGGGCTGATTGCGTTCCAGAGCAGAGGACCAACCCAATTCCACAATGGGCAGATTGTCGGGCTCGTCAATTTTTATTACCCCCATATCCACGTGGGGTTCCGTACCCAGGCCCGTGGCGGCAAAGCTGCGGCCATCGGCCAGCAAAATTTCGTAGCGGGTGTTTGGCGTCACTGCGTGGCCGGCGCTCATCACATACCCTTCCGGGCTGACAATCACCGCACTGAAGGTGCCATTGCCACCGCGGTTCAGGTTACGCACCTCCACCGTAGCCGGTGACACTTTAGCCACCACCTTGTCGATGGATTGTTGCAGTTGGCGGGAGTTGAGCGGTTGATCCGCAGGGGCGGCAAATAGTGACGTGGAAAACAAAAGAGTGGCAGAAAGTGCCAAAAGCGTTGGTTTCATGCTCATGTACCTTAGATAAGTGGAACAGGCGGTGCCCCCAACACCAGTTTGCGAAACTAGCAAAACTTCAGCTTTCGTTCAGCCAGCTTTACATTCTTATACGCTTTTGACCGGTTATATTAAGAATCGTTTACCTGGAGCTGTGATTTCAAGTTCGAGAGCAGAGCTGGGCAGTACTTTACTGGGCCGTATGCGACAGGGATGTCGCATCCGAGCGTACAGGGAAGTATTCACAGCGTGCCCAGTAAAGTACTGCCCAGCTTTGATCGCCACTCAAGGCGGTTACAGATCGATTGTCAGTACGGCAGAAATGGGTGGAGATTACTACGATCGCCAGGCGAACTCGCAATAACGGAGGGTAAGCCTCACTCTAACTGTAACCGGCGGTATAAAGGCTCCATTTCCTGTTGCCACACCTGCCGGTTCACCAGGCCGATGTGCTTGTAGCGAATCACCCCCTGCTTGTCCACCAGATAAGTTTCCGGTGCACCGTACACCCCCATATCAATGGCAAAGCGGCCATCGCTGTCTGCCCATACCTGACTGAAAGGGTTGCCGTAGTCTTCCAGCCATTCCAGGGCGTCACCGCGCTGATCCCGGTAATTAACCCCTACAAGACTCACTCCCTGGCTGGCCAACTCGGTGAGAAACGGATGCTCCTGAACACACACATAACACCAACTGCCCCAAAAGTTGAGCAGACTGACTCGCCCCTGCAACTGACTGTTATCCGCCACTTGTTGCGGTTGGAACAACAGCGGCAGCTGAAAATCCGGCACCGGCTTGTCGATTAACGGAGACTTGATAGCGTGAATATCCCGCCCGGAATTCAGCCCCCACCACAGCAAGCAGGCGAATACCGCAAAAACCAGCAGTGGCAGAAAACGCTTAACCTGCACTGACAGCGGCCCCCTGTCCGGCTTGTTGACGGCTCTTGATCCGGCGATAACGCTTGTCCAGAGCCGCCAGCACTGCTCCCAATGCCACCATGATGGCTCCCAGCCAGATCCAGCGCACAAAGGGTTTTACCTGTAAGCTCACCGCCCAGGATTCGCCCTCCATGGGTCGTGACATGGTCACCATCAAGTCCCGCCAGAAACCGGGGTCGATACCCGCTTCGGTCATGGGTTGTTCGCGCACCGGGTAATAGCGTTTTTCCGGGACGATGGAAAATACCTGCGAACCTTTGGAGGCGGTAAAAATCGCGCGAGCAGCGCTGTAATTGGCCCCCTGATGCTCCTCCAGGCGCTCGAAGCGAAACTCATACCCCCCCAGGGACAAACTTTCCCCGGGGGCCATTTTTACGTCTTTGCGTTCGGTATATACCGAAGTCAACGCCACTCCCAGCAACGCCACGGCAATGCCCAGGTGAGCCAGCACCATGCCGTAATAGCTGCCTTTTAAACGCAAAAAGCCCTGCCAGAACGAAGGGGCATGACGTACCTTGTTTTTTATGTCTTGCCCAGTGAGTGCAAACACCCACACACCGATAGCAATGGCTAAGGCGGCAATCAGGGAATAATGAGGAAACAACAGCGGCGATAACCCACCAATCAATAACGCCAAAACAATATGCCAGCGAATAGCGGCTTTTAGTTTAGCGGCTTGGTGCCGCTTCCAATTAAGCAAAGTACCAATGGGAATTAACACAACCAGTACGGCAAATACCGGGTTAAAGAGCAGGTTAAAATAAGGCGCTCCCACAGATAAGCGTCTTCCCTCCATCCATTCGTAAAATAGTGGGAACAAAGTACCAAGAAATACCAATGCCAGCCCCAAGACCAACAGAATATTATTGAGCAGTAAAAACAGTTCTCGAGACAGCGGTTCGAAACGAGATGTAGAGCGCACAACATTGCTGCGCAGGGCAAACAACAGCAGCGAGCCGCCAATCACAATGCCCAGAATAGTGAGAATAAACACCCCGCGAGCGCTATCCACTGCAAAGGCGTGCACGGAATTGATAATGCCGGAGCGCACCAGAAAGGTACCCAACAGGCTCAACGAAAAGGTCAGAATGGCCAGCAACAGTGTCCAGGTACGGAACATGCCGCGCTTTTCCGCCACCGCCAGACTGTGCACCAACCCGGCCCCTGCCAGCCAGGGCATAAACGAGGCGTTTTCCACCGGGTCCCAAAACCACCAGCCGCCCCAGCCCAGTTCGTAGTAGGCCCACCAGCTGCCCAGGGCAATGCCCATGGTCAGAAACGCCCAGGCGGTATTGGTCCAGGGGCGCACCCAGCGGGTCCAGGCGGTATCCAGGCGGCCACCGATCAGCGCTGCCATGGCGAAGGAAAACGCCACCGAAAAACCCACATACCCCATATACAGGATCGGTGGATGCACGATCATGCCAAAATCCTGCAGCAGCGGGTTGAGGTCGCGACCATCCGCCGGGAAAGCCGGCAGTATGCGTTCAAACGGATTGGAGGCCACCAGCAGATACAGCAAAAAACAGGCGCTGATGCCCCCCATCACCGCCAGCACACGGGAAGACAGTGCCTGGGGTAAATTGCGGCTTAACAACGCTACCGCCAGCGTCCAGCCCACCTGCACCAGTTCCCACAACAGAAAGGAGCCTTCGTGGGCACCCCATACGGCAGTCACCTTGTAGTGATCCGGCAGTTGGCTATTGGAATTACCCGCCACATACGCCACGGAAAAGTCATTGTCGAGAAAAGACTTCACCAGGCAGTAAAACGCCAGCGCCACCAGCACAAACTGGCCCACTGCCAGAGAGCGTGCCATACCCATCCAGCGTTGGTTGCCAACGGCGGCTCCCCACATGGGCAGCACTGCCAAAATCAGGGCCAGACACAGGGCCAGAATCAGGGAGAACTGGCCCAGCTCGGGAATCATCGAAACGCCATCCACTTCAGTATTTCTCCCCGGTCGTTTCTGAACCAGCGGAATTTTGCTGCTGTTCTTGTTGCCAGCGATGGCCCTCCTCCATGGCCTGCTGAATTTCTGGCGGGGTGTAGTTTTCGTCGTGCTTGGCCAGCACTTCATCCGCCTGTAATACGTTATTGGCGTCGATCACTCCTACCGCCAGCGCCGCTTCGCCTTCGGCAAACAAATCCGGGCGGATGCCGGTGTAATGAACTTCCAGTTGGTGCGGGCCATCAGTGACCAAAAAGCTGACAAACAGAGATTCGCTGGACTCATTGACACTGCCCTTGACCACCATGCCGCCAGCGCGAATACGTGCCCCATCCGGCACCTCGCCATTGGCAATTTGAGTGGGCGTATAGAACAGGTTCATATTGGTGCCCATAGCGGTAATGCCCAACCCCACCACAATGGAGGCGGCTATGACAATAAACAGCACCAGAAACAGGCGTTGGCGACGAACCGGATGCATCAAATATCCTCTATTTGTGTGTCTTTCAGGTTTTGGCTTTGAGCGGCATCGCGGCGCATCTGACGCAGAATGGCTTTGCGCAAGGCTTTGCGACGCTGCAGGGGCGCAATCACAGTGGCCAGCAAAATAACCAGGGCGATGCCGTAGGCAGACCACACATAAACCCCATGGCGGCCCATGGCCAGGAAATCGCTGAAACTGTCGAAATAAAACACGATTATTTGCCCTCCGCGACCAATGACTGAACCCATTGGGTTTTGCGCTCACGGTAGAGTATTTCATTGCGCATACGCAAAAACAGAACCAGGGCAAAAAAGCCGTAAAAACCCGCAATCATTATCCAGAATGGCCAGGCCATAGACGGGTCAATGGATGATTTTTCGGTAAATTTAAAGGTGGCGGGCTGATGCAGGGTATTCCACCAGTCGGCGGCCTTGTAAATGATGGGAATATTAACCGTTCCTACCAGCGCCAATACCGCACTGGCCTTGGCTCCTGCCTGCTTGTCGCTGTAGGCCTCCTGCAATGCCATTACCCCCAGGTAAAGGAAAAACAGAATCAACATGGACGTGAGTTTGGCATCCCACACCCAGTAGGTTCCCCAGGTGGGTTTGCCCCAGATAGCACCGGTAATCAGCGCCATGGCAGTAAGCGCCGCGCCAATGGGGGCACTGCACTGCATGGCCACAAACGCCAGTTTCATACGCCAGATCAAACCCACCGCCCCGGCAATGGCCATCAGGTAAAAACCCGCCAGAGACAACATGGCAGAGGGCACATGAATATAGAAAATGCGCATACTGTTGCCCTGCTTGGCATCCGGCGGCGCAATCGCCAACCCCCACACCAGGCCAACCAGCAATACCGCCACGGTCAACGGCACCAGCCATATCAGCCAGCGGCTGCTTTTTTCGTAAAACCATTTGGGCGAGCCCAAGCGGTGAAACCAGGTCCAATTTGCCATATTTATCCAACCCTACGTCATTGCGAGGCCGAAGGCCGTGGCAATCTCGTGATACACACTCCGCAAGCGGGAGATCGCCGCGCTGCGCTCGCGATGACAGTAAACTTCAACCATGCATACTGATCTTCAACGCCCCGGAGCAGGCAAAAGGTGCCAGCAACAGCGACAGTGCCATCAGCGCGCCAACCACCAACAACGGCCCGTCCGGGGGAAAGCCATCCACCGCCCGCTGTACGGCACCGGCACCAAATACCAACACCGGCATATACAGGGGCGTTACCACCAGCGACAGCAACAAACCTCCGCGGCGCAAGGCCACCGTTAATGCCGCGCCAATGGCGCCAATCAAACTCAAAGCCGCAGTGCCCACTAACAGGCTGATCGCCATTGGCCAATAACCCGCCTCCGGCAGCGACAGCATAATACCCAACAAAGGTGAAAGCAGCGTCAACGGCAGACCGGTTACCAACCAGTGAGCCGACACCTTGGCCAATACAATCAACCACAGGGGTTGTGGGCTGACAATCATTTGCTCCAGGCTGCCGTCCCGGTAATCGCTCTGAAACAAGCCATCAATAGACAACAGCGTTGCCAGAAGTGCCATCACCCAAATAATACCCGGAGCAATTTTGGCCAGCAGCTCCGGCGATGGTGAAATGGCCAGCGGGATCAGAGTCAGCACAATCAGGAAAAACACCAGCGGATTTGCCAACTCACCACGGCGGCGCATAGCCAGCAGCAAATCGCGGCGCACAATGGTGCCAAAACCGCCGTTCATGTGGCCGCCCCCAGGTGCAGGGTTTTTACGCCCTCTATGGCCAGCGGCTGATGGGTTGTCAGTATCACAGCACCGCCACTGTGGGCGTGCTGTTGCAACCTCTGCTCCAACTGCGTCACCCCCTGGCGGTCGATGGCGGTGAAAGGTTCGTCCAGCACCCAGAGTTTGGCGTTAGTCAGATAAAGCCGCGCCAGTGCCACCCGCCGCTGTTGACCCGCCGACAGGCTGTGGCAGGGTACATCCTCATAACCGCGCAGCCCCACTTTTTCCAGGGCTTCGACAACTGATATGGCGGTTTGCTCGTGGAGCTGCAAACGCTGTAGCCAGCGCAGGTTTTCTTCCGGAGTCAGGGTACTTTTGATACCGGCCTGGTGGCCGATGTAAAGAAGATTGGCGGCAAAATCAAACCGACACTGGCGCACTGGCGTATCGCGCCAAAGGCATTCCCCGGAACGGGCATCCAGGGTGCCAATAATGACTTTCAACAGCGTGGTTTTGCCGCTGCCGTTGTCACCGCTTACCTGCAGAATATCCCCCGCTGCTACGGTAGCGCTCACAGCGTCAAACAGCAGGCGGTCATCCCGTTCAAAGGACAGTTCGCGCAATTGCAACAAAGGGGGTGATGTCAAAACACGGGCACCGTTATTGGGTGCGCGCATTATACAGATAAACCACAGACTGTGGCTTGTGGGACAGTGATGGAAATCAAAATTTGAGCAACCCTGTCATTCTGAGTGCAGCGAAGAATCTCAGCGTTAATCAAAGAGTGAGATCCTTCGCTGTGCTCAGGATGACAGAGGAATGAGAACCTGGCCCAGGAGGACAGGCCACCACTCAATCGTCCAAATCGAAATCATATTCACTCAGCTGGCGTTTCAGGCGCTCGTCTTCCAGGCGAGCTTCCAGACGGCGACGGGCATCTGGCACGCTATTGTCATTGTTTGTGCCAACAGCATCAGCTTCGTTTTCGTCCATATCCATGTCCTCGAAATCGGTCTCGTCCAGTTCTTCAGCGCTCATAAGGCTCTCACCTCACAATAAAAAACCAGGAAAAATTACAAACCTTTCGAAGCGAAAATTAGTACGAAACCATTTCAGTTTCAAGTCAGTTTTCAAGCATGATTATGGCCTGAGTGTTACCGGCAATTTAGCCAGGTCTTCCGGGCGGTCAATATCCATTAGTGGCGCCAGTTCTGAATACTGCCAGCCCAATTCATTGAGGCGCTGACGGGTAATCTCCAATACCTGTTCGCCTCCCCAGGGGATATCAGCAAACAGACGTGCATGCACCCGGCGCAGGCCGATTAATACATAACCGCCATCGGTAGCCGGGCCCAGCACGCAATCGGACCCTTGTTGCAATGCTTCGCAAGCCGCACGCAGGTAACCGGCATCCAGAAAAGGGCAATCACTGCCGACAATAACCACCCCTGCTGCGGCAGTCAGTGCCTGTTCTGCACTGTGCTGCATACGCTGCCCCAAATCAGCGCCCAGTTGCTGTTGAATATCGACGGGTTTGTCGGCAATCAAGGCTTCAAAGTACCCCTGGGATGGGCCGCTAATGGCCAGGCTGTACGGGGCGATATTGGCGGTGTGTAACGCTTGAAAGCAATGCTCCACCAGCTGACGGTGCAGTTGCAGGCAGCCCTCGTCCCCCAGAGCTGGGCGCAGACGGGTTTTCACCCTGCCCAGCTGTGGCGCTTTGGCGTACTGGATAATCCGGAAGTTGGGGAACAACATCAATAATACTGCTTGGCCAGTTCTTGCGGGTCAGCGCCACAAAAGTAACGCCAGCGCAGCCGCCACATCAGCCAGATGGTGCGCCACACGCCATTGCGCTGCCAGCGGCGGCTGGAAGTAGTGACCGGTGATGACACCAGGCGCGCTCTTTTGCGCTGGCGCAGGCGACTGGTGAGCTCTACGTCTTCCATCAGTGGTATATCCGCGTAACCGCCCTGCTCGTCGAACAACTGCCGCTGCACGTAAATGCACTGGTCACCGGTGGCAATGGATGTGATGCGCGAGCGCAGATTCATAAACAGCGACACCATTTTCAGTGTCGGACGGGTGTCGTTAAGGCGTACCGGAAAGAACCCCCACAGGGGCCTATATTGCTGAATTTTCTGCCAGCATTGCGGGAAGTCTTCCGGCAGTTGCGTGTCCGCGTGCAAAAACAACAAATAGTCACCAGAGGCAATCATGGCCCCCGCGTTCATCTGCCGGGCGCGACCCGGGTCGCTGAGCCACACTGTATCCACCAGTGATTGAGCCAATTGCGCTGTGCCATCGTTACTGCCGCCATCGGCAACAATAATTTCCACTCCTTCGGCACGCAGCCCTTGCAACGGCTTGAGGGTGGCTTCAATCAGTTCCGCTTCATTGAGCGTAGGGATAATTATTGACAGTTTTTGCATAATTATTGTTATCGCTTCTGTCATCCTGAGCGGCGCAGCCGCGTGAGGATCTCACAGCTTTCAGGCTATCGTCATTCCCGCGCAGGCGGGAATCCATATACCTGAGCATTTGTAGGCTTTAGTGCCATATTCAAGGTGGATCCCCGCCTTCGCGGGGATGACGTTCTTTTAGGGCAACAGGTAATACTTACTATTCTTCCAGCGCCCCGCCACAACTGCTGCCCTGCCCTGCCGTACAACCATAGCAGTGTTCGCCAATCACAATGGGATTGCCACTAAAATCCGTTTCCAGCAATTGCCGCAGATGGCGCTGGCGATCGCTGCCAATTATCTGCTGTGTGTCCCGCAACGGCAATTCCAGCATTTGATTGAAGTCACAATCGTACAAATTGCCCTGCCAGTCCACACTGATCAGGGAGTGGCACATTACCGTTTCCAGGTTGCTGTCGCTGTAGCTGCCCTTTAGCAGCGCCATATAGTCGTTAAACTTGCCTTTGGCCAACAACATGCCTCCAAAACGGCTGATGGGCATATTGGTAATGGTGAACAGGCTGTTGAATTCTATACCGTACTGGTCCCGCAACTGGTTTTTGTAGTCGCTTTCCAGCTGCATTTGCGGCGGTGGCAAAAAAGCGCCATTGGGGTTGTACACCAGATTCAGCGGCAATTCCGGGTCAGCGCCATAGCCCAGTTGATTGAGCTTTTGCAAGGCACCGATACTGTCGCCAAATACCCCTTTGCCCCGTTGCTCGTTGACGTTTTGCTCGGAGTAGCAAGGCAGTGACGCCACAATGGTGACTTTGTGTCGGGCCAGAAAATCTGCCAAGTCTTCGTAGCCAGGCTCCTGCAAAATGGTCAGATTGCAACGATCGATTACCTCCACACCCAGTTCGCGGGCCTCTGTAACCAGATAGCGAAAGTGGGGGTTCATCTCCGGCGCGCCGCCGGTCAAATCCAGCACCTGCAAACGATGGCGCTTGAGCACTTCCAATATCAGCTCGATATTGTCTCGATCCATCAACTCGGTGCGTTTCGGGCCAGCGTTTACATGGCAGTGAGTGCAACTGAGGTTGCACAGATAACCCAGGTTTACCTGCAAAGTGGTCAGGGCGCTGCGTTGCAACGGAGGGAAATCGGTGTCCAGCAATAGTGGTCGGGTATCGAGCATTTGTTATTCTCTGGTTTTTGGCTGCGCCTAAGACAACAAGAATGACCGTATTATCCAGCAAAAGACACTCATATGAACAACGATAAAGTCCGTGAATATCACTCAGTTGTGGTTCTCACCGGTGCCGGCATTTCTGCGGAATCCGGTATTCGCACCTTCCGCGCCAGTGACGGACTGTGGGACGAGCACCGTATTGAAGATGTGGCCTCCCCGGAAGGATTTGCCCGCGATCCGGATTTGGTACACCGGTTTTATAATGAACGTCGCCAGCAACTGCTATCGCGAGAGGTGCAACCCAACCCGGCCCACAACGCACTGGCCAAATTTGAGGCCCAGTGGCCCGGCGAATTTTTATTGGTCAGCCAGAATATTGACGACTTGCACGAACGCAGCGGCAGCAACAACCTGATTCATATGCACGGCGAATTGCTTAAAATCCGCTGCTCGGCCTGCGGCGCTCTGGACAATATCACGGAAGACTGCTCACCTGGCACCACCTGCCCGCAATGCCAATCCACCGGCAGCCTGCGCCCCCACGTAGTCTGGTTTGGGGAGATGCCGCTGCAGATGGATGCCATTTATCAGGCGCTGGAGAACTGCGACCTGTTTGTGTCCATTGGCACCTCTGGCAACGTCTACCCGGCGGCGGGCTTTTTTCAGCTGGCGCGCCAGGCGGGGGCGCATTCGGTGGAATTAAACCTGGAGCCCAGCGCCTCCGGCTCGCAGTTTGACGAACAGCACTACGGCCCTGCCAGTGAGGTGGTACCGAAGTTTTTCGGGAGCTTGGCCGCACAGTTTAGAGACACCTGAATTCGTGATTCCAGAGTGGATGTAGAGCGTAAGATATTCCTGAATCCGTGGCTTCAGAGCGGCGTATAGCACAAGCTCTTGATTCCACAGCGGTTTGACTTTCTTGGCTGAGAATGTACCCACTTATTAACCCGGCAATAGAAAAGGCGTCCTGCCTTTTCTATTGCGCGCTCAATAAAACCTGACGCACTTGCGCGGAAGTGCTTGATTTTATTGAGCTCGCGCTGGCTACGCCAGCGGCGGCACATCCCTGTGCCTCATTATTAAACGCAACCTATAAGGTTGCCGGTTTAATAACCGATGGGTGAAGCTAATATTTTTATTGATGATGCAACCGGCTTAATGGGCTTTGCACACCCCTTGCGCCCCGTTTCAGCACATGGGTGTAAATTTCGGTGGTTTTTACATCCGAGTGCCCCAGTTGCTCCTGAACGGTGCGGATATCGGCGCCAGCCTGCAGTAAGTGCGTAGCAAAGGAGTGCCGCAGTGTATGGCTCGTTACCGCTTTCTCAATACCCGCTTTCGCACACGCCCGGCGTATAAACTTGTTGATGCTGGACTCGTCCACATGGTGCCGTCGAACATTGCTGGTTCCGGGCTCTACACTGCGCTTGCCGGATGGAAATACATATTGCCAACCCAACTGAAAAGGTGACCAATGAGGCTGGTATTCTAAAACCGTATCTTGGCATTCCTGTAAGAAGGGCTCCCGGTTATCAAAGTAGTAATGAAAACCTATAACCAGGCAAAGCAGCGGATCGCCGCACTGCGTGCGCCTCACCACTGTTTGCGGCGTTATGTTTTCGCAGCCGCAGTGCGAAGGTTTAAATGTTCTACGAACGGCAAGAAGTCTTTATCAGCAAATAAAAGAGGTAATTTGTTTTCAATGCAGTAAGTTGCAATTATTACATCGTTAGTGCTCCTTACCGTTATTCCTTTTTTACGCAAAGCTCTATAATTGGTTGCGCATTTTTCTACCATATGCTGTCCAAAAAGCTCAAAATTGTCCAGTTTTGAAAGCTCGCATTTAGCATTTTTATAATCTTTGTCATGTCTAAAGCCTTGGAGAATTTCAAGATAAATCATATCTCCAATTGCGGCAACACCTTCACCAAGAGCATGGTCTAATATTTCACATTCATAGGTTTCAGTTCCATTCAAGTAACTTATCCAAACGCTTGTATCTACCAGTATCATTTACGACCTCGCATTTCATCAAGGTCACCTTCCCATTTTAATTTGCCTCGTAGCTTCCGTATTCCTTGCTGCTCCTTTCTCTTAATTAGCAGCCTAAGCCCTTGTTCTACAACTGCTTTTTTTGTTGTTAATCCACTTGCTTTTAAAGCGTTTTCCATAAGCTCATCATCAATTACAATGTTAGTTCTCATAAATCACCCGTGTGTAGTAATTTCAATTAAATACACATTATGGCTCAAGCAAAAAAACATAACAAGCAAAGGCAGAGCGACCGCTGCCGCGTCGCCTGCTTTGGGCGTTGAAGGTGTAGAAAAACTCTAAAAACAAGGCGTTTTTTGCTAAAATATGGCATCTGATAAAGGACTCATTCCATGCCAAACTTCAAACCATACAACTACAACCAAGACGCCATG
>NZ_JBRKJK010000016.1:0-72892 GCF_052983295.1 Porticoccus sp. GXU_MW_L64
TGCTTCGACCCATCGGCGATGTGCCTCCGGCTGAATATGAAATGCTGTATTATCAAACCGAGTCAAGCGAAGCCGCATGACTCAAATTAAACTGCCTCCGATCAACCCGGGGCGATTCAAGATGCCGACGCCGAACCTGATGCAGCATTACTTGCCGCCCTGGAGTCGCTGCAGCCCGCTGTTGCTTCGAGCGCTCCAGAGCGTAGCCTGGAATTTATACATAAACATCTGTTTTCTGCACCAGACGAAAAGACGTCACTGGATAACAGTGTGCAATGGCTAGGCGTTAGAGATTACCTCCAGGAGGCGGAAGTTGCCGCTGGTATGGCTCAACAGATACTGGCGGAAAATCCGGGGCTATCCGCTTCTGAAATTGGTCTACTTCTTCCAGATACATTTGAGTATTCGCTGGCGGTTAACGATGCGTTCACCACAGCCGGTGTCCCTCTTTCCGGATTGCCTGTAGATCATTGGCAAAGAGATCTGGGCAAAGAAGCGTTATTCCATTTCTTGTACTGTCGCCAGAAACCTTCACCAGCGATGGCCTTGGCGGTTTGTTTGTCGTCTCCCTTGATGCCTTGGACGAAAGAGCAGGGTGCAGTGTTAGCTCAGACAGTTATGGACGGCGACTACCGATTGCTAGCATCACGGTCTGCCACTCAGTCTGATAGGAAAATGCTGGATCTGCTGCGAGAGGGCGATGAAACCCCACAGACATTGGTAGTGGCTATCCAGGCGTTCGTGGAGCTACTGGATGGTGGTGAGCAATTTGATGCCCATGTGTATCAGGCAAGGTTAATGGCAGAAGAGCTGTGCGCAGCCCTTGAAGGTAGATCGGATATTGATTGGATCTCGCTGCGGCGTTTGTCGAGCCCCAAGAATATCAGTACCGGTGAATCGCCGGATTTCAATTTGGATGGTGTCACGGTCTGGCGGGAAAGGCACGAACCCTGGCGTCCAGTTCATTACTTGATCGTGCTGGGCTTTGCCTCTGGCCATTATCCTTTGGCCAGTAAAGACTCCGCAGTCTTTGTCTCTGAAGATTTGGCGGCTATCCAGCAGGCATTGGGACTCGCGATAGCGATCCCCGCCGAGCAGATGCGAGACCGCAGAGCACGGTTTAAGCGCCAGTTGGGCGCGGTCAGGGATTCTTTGACGTTTATGATCCCTCGCAGGGATCCCACGGGCGCATCGCAATCGCCGTCTGAGTCGCTGGTGTTTATGTCTCAATTGTATCGTGATGTCGATGAGGCGGAATCATTGATTCTTGAGATGGATGTTGGCGCTGACCGAGAGCGTATGCAGTGCCTCCCGTCAGTTGAAGTATGTCACGCAAGCTCTCCAAGAGACATTGTCGTCAAAGACATCGAGTTTGACTTTGACCTCCTTGCACTTAGGACAGATGAAGAGGGCAATTTAAGGCCAGAGTCTCCCAGTAGCCTGGAAACCTTAATGGTTTCTCGCTTCGCGTGGTTACTGCGTCGGATCAATGCAGAACCGTTGGGTTGGGAACCTGAGCGACTTAATGTGATGCTTCAGGGCACATTGACCCACCAGGTTTTTGAGGAGCTTTTTCAGGCATCTAATCCAATCCCTGAGCCAGAGGCGATTAGCTCACAGATTGAGCCGCTTCTGGATTCAGCCATCAGAACTCATGCGCCATTTCTTCGTGCCGCGCAATGGCAGGTCGAGCGAAAACATTTGGCGTCCAGCATTCACAAAGCGGCCTTAGCCTGGCGTGAGGTGTTGACCACATTGAACGCAGACGTGCTCGGGACAGAAGAATGGCTAGCCGGAACGCTTGATGGGCTCCCGATTCATGGCCAGGCGGATATCTTGTTGGGTCTGCCTGATGGTCGACTGCTGGTGGTGGATTATAAGAAATCCAGTGCAACAAGCCGTAGGCCCCGGATGCAGAAAGGCTATGACAGCCAGGCAAACCTGTATCGCACCATGCTGCAAACAGGTGGGCCAAAGAGCGAAGACAATACCGCGTTGCTGGAGAAGCTGCGAGCAGGGGACACCACCGGTATTGTTTATTTCATGACGAATGACCAGACTTCTCTGACCGATGCGCTGGTTGTGGAATCTGGGGCGATTCCCGGTTGGGAAGTTTTGGAAAATGATGTGTCACAGCTGGCCATGGAGTTGATCAGAGAGTGCCTGCAGGAGGTTGGTGCAGGCCAGTTGTATTTGAATCGGGAAGGGGACGGCCAGTTTTTCGACAAGCAAGCTGGCGTCAAGCCGTACGCGCTGGATAACAGTGCGCTGATACCGTTGTTCACCATCCCCGGTGAAGCCAGGGAAGTCGAATCCAGGGAGGGCAAATGAAGCTACCACCATTAACGATTATCCCTGCCGGAGCGGGATCCGGAAAAACATACACCATCCAACAGCAACTGGGTGAATGGGTTGTTGAGGGGCTGATTGCACCCGAGCGCATCGTGGCGGTGACCTTCACTGAAGCTGCTGCAGCCGAACTGCGTGAACGTATACGTGCCAAGTTGCTCAGTCTAGGTCGATTGGAAGATGCGTTAAAACTGGATCAAGCCTATATCTCCACGATACACGGGTTTGGTTTGCGCCTGCTTACGGAGTTTGCCTTCGATGCAGGCTTATCGCCCAAGCCCAGGCTGTTAAACGAGGATGAAGAAAACACGCTGATTCGACTCGCACTCTCGCGCACCGATAAGGCCGATGTCATCACCTCTAATCTCACTAAATTTGGTTACGCCTTTGATTTCATTTCCAAAAAAAGTGCGGAGGATATTTTCCGTGATGATTTGTTACGGATTGTTATGCTGCTGCGGTCTGCGGGTTGGAGTGAGGAGAGCGACACCTATGCGGAATTTGCGGCCAACTGGATTAGAGATCGATATGGCGTTACAGGCGACGGAGACCAACTAACAGCGAACCTATGCCGCGCCGTCACCCGGCTTCTTGAGGCCTACCCAGAGAGCCTGGCCAGGGAGTTTGGGAACAATGCAACGGCGGAAAAGGCATTCCGTCAGGATTTCAGAAACCTTAAAGCGGCGGCTGACGACAGTGCTCTGAACTCCGACTGGAAATTGTGGAAGGGCTTGCGTGAATTACGGCAATCAAAGCGGGGATGCGCTCTACCTGCGGACTATGAGGAACTGTCTAGCGCAGTTATTGAAGCTGCTAATGCATTGCCTACACACCCAGGCCCACTTGAACAGGCGGTGTTGCATATCAGTGCGTTAATTGCCGCCGGGCAAGATGTACTGGTTCACTACGCGGAGGCTAAACGTGAAGCAGGGCTGGTCGATTATGGCGATATGATTGCTATGGCGGCAGACATGCTGCGTTCCCGTCCTGATGTGGTAAATACGCTGGTCTCGCGAATAGATTGCCTGGTTGTCGACGAATTTCAGGATACTAACCCGCTTCAGTTTGCGCTTCTCTGGCAGCTCAAAGATGCAGGGGTACCGACGGTGACAGTGGGTGACTTGAAACAAGCCATCATGGGGTTTCAGGGTGCGGACCCGCGATTGTTTGATGCACTCATACAGCAGAACCAGGATGTCGCTAACCCATTGACCAGCAACTGGCGATCACAGCCAGACTTGATGCATTTTATCAATGCGGTTGGCCCTGGTTTGTTTGGGGAAGGCTATGTGCCGCTGACACCCCAGGGAGCTGGCAGCACACAAGAGCCGGTCGAGTTGATTGATTTCGCTGTAAAGGCAAGAAAAGGTCAGCATACTGTTAGAGCGGTATCCGTTGGTGAACGGCTGCAAGCCCTGTTGGAGGATTCTACACAGCAAGTCGTTGATAGGCGTACAAAGCAAAGTCGTGGCCTGCGCGGCGGTGACATAGCCGTACTGTGTCCTACCCATAAAATGCTTTCTGACTATGCCGCTGTATTACGCAGTATGGGGTTGAGAGTACGCCTGCAGGAAGACGGCTGGCACGAATCGCGGATTGTTCAACTGGCCTGTCAGGCTCTGGCGTATGTCGCCAATCCGCAGGATCGTCATGCTGCGTTGTATCTATCCGTTACCGAGTTAGGCAACTTGGATCTAAAAACTGCCTTGGAGCAGTTAATTGCCGACGAAAAGATAGATGATCCGGTGCTGGATCAACTGGATGAATTGGCAAGTCACGTTGAAGATCGAACTATATTCGCACTGGTGGCTGATACCTTCTCTGCACTGCGCCTTTTTGATGTTGTCTCGGCGTGGCCGGATGCTGACCAAGCGCGGGCTAACTTGCTGCGCTTGCAAGCCGAAGCAGGTGAGTTCATGGATGCAAATCGAGAGGCTTTGGCGAGTGGTGGCTACCATGGTTCCGGAATACAGAGCTTTTTAGCCTGGCTAAACGCAAAAATCGAGCAGAAGGATAAGAACAATCAACCTGATCCCCGAGTTATTGACGAGGATGCCATTCAATTGGCCACCTGGCACAGTTCAAAAGGCCGGGAATGGCCTGTGGTCTTTGTTTGTGGCATGGACCGGGAGCTAAAACCAAGACTACCCAATATGGCGCTCGGGTATCACTCGTTTGATGAATTGTCTGAGCTTATTGAGAAAGCCCAGATAGAGTACTCGCCCAAGTTCACTGCATCGGAATCAGATGACCAATTCTTAGGTGATCTGGAGAACGAAACCGAACTCGAATCCAGAAGATTGATTTACGTCGCCTTGACCCGAGCCAGAGAAAAGCTGGTTATTGAATGGCCCAGCTTTTTGGCAGGTAAGGATACCCTGACATACTGGTCAATACTGGCTGCAGAGGCCGCTGTATCGAAGCCTGAGAACACAATTACTGTCGGTGAATCGACGTTTCCTTGTTTGATATGGGATGGCGAATCAGAGCTTCCTGAAGAGATTGATGAATCCCAGGGAAATGCCGAAGCAGAATTATTGACCGTAGGTCGCCGAGCGATCAAACCAGGACAAGCTCCGGAACAGAAAATACCTGATAGCGTAACCCCCTCCGGGATGGTTGCTTCTACCGATACGGTAGAGGGAATAGAGCAAGCCTTGGAAATTGCTCAATACTCCCAAGAATTGGATCTCGATATCGGGCTCTCCGGTACGGTTCTGGGTACATTCCTTCACCAATGCTTCGAGATCCTTGGGGCCAATCCCGCCCAAGCTGAGAATATTGCGACCATCACAGGCGTTGAATTGAGCGATGATGCTCGAATCAGTATTGCCGAGAGTGTGGCTAGCTTCGAGCAATGGATGGCTGATTACTTCTCGGCAACATCAGTCCATCGGGAGTTACCGTTACTGGGCGTTGATGATAACGGCTCTGTAGTATCAGGAACCGCCGACCTGGTTCTGGAAACAGATGGTGGCATGTGGATCATTGATCACAAATCTGATCAGGTCGATGATCCCGAAGAAGCGTTCAATAGCTACAGACCGCAACTTGAATGTTATTCGAACCTGCTACAAAGCATGGGACATAACGTGTTGGGTATTGGGATCAATTGGGTCAGGCGAGGGGTGGTGGTGCAGCACCTCTGACATCGATTTTCAATTATGGATTGTTTGGATTGATAAATGAGCTCACTACAAGGGACCGGGTAGCTAGTGAATGATACGCAGATAAAAGAGGGAAGTGGGTCCTACACCGCAAACCTTCTTGGAAATATAAGAAGTCATTTGGCTGGATTGCAGGGCTATGACGTAATGGCGTTGGAGCTCATCCAGAACGCAGATGATGCCAAGGCCGAGGAAATCATATTCGATATCACGGATGATGGACTGCTGGTTCGCAATAGCGGTCACTTCACCTATTGTGGTGATCTGTATAAGCCGTGCGCCTCTTTGGCGGATGGTAATTACAAATGTGATTATCACCGAATAACTGATGTTGGCAGCGGAGGAAAACTTTCTCGGGGTGAGAATATAGGTCGATTTGGTATCGGTTTCGTATCGACCTATCAAGTAACCGATCACCCCGAGATTCGCTCTTCGGGTATCAAGTTGACCCTACGCCCCGAGTTGGGACAGTGGTATATCGAACCATATGAGGAGGGCTCCGGAACCAGCTTCTTCCTACCGTGGGCACATGACTCAGAATCCGAGGCTCGTTTAGCGCTCGGGGTTTCTCATGTCAGTAGCAGCCATGTCGACCAGCTTGCCGAGGATTTTTGCGACGTATTGCGTAAAAGCCTGCTTTTTCTCCGGCACGTGCGAACCGCCGAAATTCGCCGAAATGGCCAATTGCTTCTCGCATGTGATCTAGACAGGGGGGAAGGCTCAGAGGTTATTGTCAGTTTCAGGCCGAGTGGCGAAGTTGAGCAATGGAATATCCTTCGAGCGGATGCAATCGAGGGCGCCAAGAGGCTTTACGAAATACACCCAAGACTGGAGTCACTGCACAGAAGCACCGAGATCAGTATAGGCCTTCGTATCGATCCCGAACCGCTAGAAGAGGGGCTGCTCTATGCGTTCCTGCCGACCGAACAGTCAACAGGACTTCCTCTGCATATCAATGCGGACTTTTTTCCTGAGTCAGATCGTAAGGCCGTGATATTTGCAGGGCATCAGCATGAGCAGGCCTGGAATGAGATGCTTATCGACACGGCCGCTACGGAAATAGCTCGTGATCCGGAATGCCTGATGCAAATGCTTGGGCCCGTGCAGTTGTGGCAGATCATAGGGCGGTCATATGAACTTTTATCTAAACAGGCGGGTCATCCCACGTGTTACAAGCAATTTTGGGAGCAACTGAAAGCTACTGCTACTCATGCGCAAATTGCCTTAGCACAGGATGGCACAAATCAGTGCCCAAGCGGTGTTTTTCTACCTCGAACCACGTTCAATGAGCACCAAGCCAAAGTGCTACTTGAGGTGGGTGGCAGGCTCGTTACAGAGGAATTGCGTCCGTTCCAAACGGCGATGAACCAATTGGGCGCACCGATTCTGACGCTTGAGCGTCTTGTTGCGCTAATGGAGTCAGCATTGGCTCAGCAGGTAGCGGGAACAAAAGAGGTCGACCAAGCAAGGCTGGAGCATTTCCATCAGCCACTCTGGAGCATTATCAACGACCTTCTTCCAGACGCTGGATCGGCCGCGCCGACTATGAACTCGGCAGTACAACGGCTGATGGCATTGCCTTTTTTGGTCACCGAGGATCTTTTTGTGGTGACTATCAATCAGTCCTATACGGCACCAGCTGGTTTGGATGCTGACCGTATTGCCAATTTGTTACCGAGACTCGCGATTTCCTCCCGTCTTCTAGCGGGATTTCCCAAAATTTCCCGACTTGTAAAGCAGCTTGATTTGGGCGCGGTAGTGTCTCACCTCGGGGATAAGTGCAAATCCGAACCGGTTGCAAATGTCATCGGCATTGACCCTAAAGAGCTTCGGGATCTCTACTCGTTGTTTGCTGATCTCGATAAACAATGCGCTGTCGATAGGGCTGTGTACCAGCAATTGCGCGGTTTTCCAATATGGCAATCAAGTCGCGGTCTCGTTAAAGCCACCCAAGCTCTTCTACCGGGTAATTTCACAGACCCCACCGGTCAAGCAGACTTGTTGGATGTATCTTTTCTGACGGAATCGGCCAGGGATTTCTTGACGAGTAAACTGGAAGTGCAAACGCAGACGATTGAGGCGTTTGTGCGGACTGTATTGCCGACGTTTTTTGATGACGACGGCCCGCTGGATTCGAGCAAGTACAACCAACTTATCAGCGAGCTAGCCAATCACCCGGCGTTGGTGAATGATGACGATATTCGTAGGCTGCTGGGATCGCTGCCTATCGTTCCCACACAAGATGGAGGATGGTCTCTTCCACTCAATACATATCGTCGCAGTGATGAACTGGTGAAGGTGCTCGGTGATGCGCTTCACCTTTGGGCAGATGACACACGTATCCCTACCTCTCGATCCGTTCATACCTTTATTGACAGCCTGGGAATCCGGCGATCGCCAATCGCCAGACACCTGGTCGATCGAATGCTGTTCATCGCCGAGAAATACCTGCCAAGTGAGGATACGAAGCGCGCCAGCAGTGAGGCTTTTTATGTCATTTGTGACAACTACGAAGATTGGCAAGACAAAAGAGCCTTTCAGGACGCACTGGGTGATCTTAGAGGAATTGCTTGTTTTCCTGCCGATGGGGACACGGAAGAGTGGCACACGGCAGACTCATTGTACGCGCCTTACCGCGCCGAGGCATTCCGCTCACAGGTAAACATCCTTGATTTCAGAAACACGGGGCGTCTAAAAACAGACCTTCTGGAAGACCTAAGTATTTCCGTCAACCCGGAAACCGGACTGGTCATCAATCATTTGCAGCACTGTATCACCATGGGAATACAGCCCCATGTCTCCACATACCAGATACTGAACGAGCGCGCACAACGATCAGATACACTCATTGCAACTCTCGCAGGCTCGCGATGCATTTATGTCGAGAGCCAAAAAACGTTTGTTCGGCCTAACCAGCTGTACTGGGTGCCGCAGCAACTCGGGCGCTACGCGTACACCATTCCCGGAAATTACGAGTCGTTCAAGCCGCTTTTTGATGCGATTGGGGTTAAAAATTCCCCAGATGGCGAGGATTTTGTCGATATTTTGCTCGATATTGTAGGGGAGTACTTCGAACAGTCTAAACCGGTAAACGGTTCTGACAGGGCAGTTTATGATGTCTGTCTAAATAGTGTGGCGACCGCGTATGAGCTGAACGAACTGACGCTACCTGACCTTCAGCGATTGCAGGAAGCGCCAACCATATTAAATTTGCAATCGCGGCTTACTCATCCGGATGAGGTGCTTCTTCAAGATAGTGAGTGGCACGTTGGCTTCTTTGATGGAGAGCTCGACCAGGCATTGTGTAAACCGGCACCAGAGCTCTGGACGTTCATCGAAGAAGTTGGCGTCAAACGCCTGAGCGAAAGCGCTCACGTCAATTTGGAGTTCGTCGACGGACCGGAAGCAGACGAATCAGACATAGCTGAGAAGCTGGTGGAGAGGATGGATGTCCTCGCTAGATTGCTACACGACAAACCGACAACCGTCCGCAGAAAGATACGAGAGTCACTCTCGAACTTGAATGCCATCAGCCACGATTTGGTGCGAATTCAAGCATCTGTCGATGTTGGAGGCGATCAGGCAACCGCTCCGCCAGCCTCGGCGCAAGCGTTTTACGACCTAGAAAGGGGGTGTTTAATTCTCGCGCGTCCGGTTGGCGATCGGAGTTGGGCTCATATTCTCAACGCGTTGTTCCATCAATTGATGCCGGAGGAATCTGGAAGCGAAGTTTCTAAACTGACGCTTAGTGTTCGTCCGTTAATGGGAATTACTATCGAGGATGCTCATCGTGAATTGAGCGATGCAGGCATACCGTATTTGGACGCGGAAGCTAGCAACACTGAAGATCTAACGTCTCCAGACTTGGACGAGATGGGTGGCGACACGGAGCCTGCAGGACCCGATGAAGATGATATGACATCTGAATCAGGTGACAACTCGGACGAGTGTGAAGCTCACCCAAGCAGCAAGAATCAGAAACGACGCCCTGAAAAACCGGGGCAACAGGGTGGAAAAACGTCTTCAGATCAATCGAGCAGTGAAGATGGCGCTGGAATCCCACAACAAAATGTCGGAGACCAAAATGGGTCAACAACCCGTGAAGGCGGCAATACTAGGTCTGGGCATGGTGAACGGCGCACGAAAAAATCCCGACCCAAGCACAAGGAACAGTGGGACCGACGCTTGCTTTCCTATGTTCGGCAGAGACAAGAAGAGTCCTCGGACATTAGTGATGGGGAAGGTCCGTCGGATCACAATTTAACAGTCGAGGCCGTCACTCGTGAGGCGGTATGCGCTTATGAGAAAGATCGCGGCCGTGTGACAGAGCAGATGGCCCAAACGCACCCCGGATACGACATCATCAGCCGCAACTCAGTTACAGGCGAAGAGAGGTTTATAGAAGTGAAGGGTGTTAACGGGGAGTGGAACCAGACCGGAGTCGGACTATCACGCCTCCAGTTCAGTAACGCTCAAGACTATGGAGATCGCTACTGGCTTTATGTTGTGGAATTTGCTGCTGACCCCGAGCACATTCGCGTCCATCCCATTCGAAGCCCGGCGACCCAAGTTACTGCCTTTATGTTTGACGGTAATTGGCGGGAAGCAGTAACTGATGAGCGAGCCGACCCGACTGCGTTATTTGTACCCGGTGCCAGGATACACCATCAGGATATGGGGAATGGAGAAATTCGTGATGTCGTCACTCGCGGCAATACCAAGTTATTGACAGTAATGTTTGACGGAAAGCCACACGCGACTCCCAATGTAAATTTGAACTTGCACCGCATGCGAATTCTGGATGATGCCGATGGCGATACTGATTCCTGATCTTTCAGACCTTCAGCTTAATGAGCTTCCGTCACAAGCGGAGGCACGGGTATACCGCTCATTGAGAGATCATTTGTCTTCAGAATACGTCGTGTTTTTTCAAGTTGGGTGGATACTGAGGCGCGAGGCAGAACAAGCAAAAGATGGAGAAACAGACTTCCTCGTTTGCCATCCAGATTACGGTTATCTTTGCATTGAAGTAAAAGGCGGCGGTGTTGGCTTTGATGCTGATACAGGAGAGTGGTACTCGATAGATCGCTACCGTCAGAAACATTCGATAAAAAACCCCATTTCCCAAGCTCTCAGAGCGAAGTATTCCATTCGCTCGAAGCTAGACGAGCAGCAAAGCTGGCGTGATCTTTCTCTGGGTAATACACTGCGTGGGCACGCCGTATTTTTTCCTGATGTGGGTGATGCACATCTATTAAGTAGGCCAGATATGCCATCTGTGCTTATTGGCTCCGCCGATAGTTTTAATGACCTAGCTGCATGGATGGAAAACGCATTTCAGTATTGGGGTGACCAATCAAGTGGATATTCGCCAGTAGGTCGTCGAGGTGTTGAAGTTATCCGGAAGATTTTCGGTCGCTCCTTTACGGTTACTCCCTTGCTTTCGTCCCGGTTAGCTGATCAGGAAGTACGTCGGCTTTCGTTGACGAAAGATCAAATGCGAGTGCTTGATTTCCTCCGTTCACACCGACGCGTGGCGGTGAGCGGTGGAGCAGGCACGGGGAAAACTGTGCTCGCGTTGGAGAAAGCTCGTCGCCTCGCAGCGGAGGGCTTTAGGACGTTGCTAACGTGTTACAACCGGCAGTTGGCCGATTATCTAGCCCGGCAATGTGCCGGATTGGAAAACATCGATGTAATGAGTTTCCATCAATTGTGTTCACGGCAGGTTGAAAAAGTTAAACGGCAATCAGATCGTGATCTTATCTATGAGGCGAAAGTTACCTATCCTGGGAAAAATTTATACGATGTTCATTTCCCCAATGCACTGGCATATTCGCTCGAAGTTTTGGACGACCGATACGAGGCTATCGTTTGTGACGAGGGGCAGGATTTCAGGGAGGAGTATTGGGTTCCGTTAGAGTTGCTGTTATCCGATTATGATCAAAGTCCTTTTTATGTCTTTTACGACGATAACCAAAACATCTATGCTAGAGCAGGAACATTCCCAATCCAGGAAGAACCGTTTACTCTTACAACAAATTGCCGGAACACAACGCAGATTCATAACCTGGCTTACGCGCATTATAAAGGAGTTCCCGTCGATCCTCCGGACAATGATGGAGAGGACGTTCAGTTCGAACGTGTTAATGGACTGGAAGCTCAGGCAAAGAAGATAAATTCTCGTATAGTTGACCTCATTGCGAGGGAAAATGTGCCACCCGGTGACATTGTTGTCTTGATCGGGGATGCCCTACATAAGGCAGATTACTACGAACATTTAAAGAAGTTTCCTTTACCCAAACCTGCAGTTTGGTCAGAAGAGGGCTACCCGCACCAAAATCATGTCCTACTCGATACGATTCAGCGATTTAAAGGACTGGAATCTGCAGTGGTAATCCTATGGGGGCTCGATGGATTAGACCTAAATTCTAGTGAAGAGATTATCTATGTAGGAATGAGTCGAGCAAAGTCGATTTTGATAGCAGTTGCTACCCCGACCGTGTGTGATGCTCTGGAGTTATCTGCTGATTCAGCAGCCAAACAAGACGGCAGGCAAAATCAGGTTAACATGCAAGAGCTGATGTCTTTGCTCGGACTTTGTCTTTCTTCGGTGCTCGCAATTGAAAAACAGTAGCCCATCGCGTGAAGAATTATTTGCCTTGGTCTGGGAGCGTCCAGCTACAGAAGTCGCACGAGAATTAGGAATTTCAGATGTGGCGTTGGGAAAATTGTGCAGGAAGCTGCAGGTGCCAAAACCACCAAGAGGTTATTGGGCCAAGATAGCGGCCGGTAGAAAGCCAAGGCAGCCACCACTTCGAGCTTATCGAGAAGAATTGGAAAAGCAGTATAAGAAGCAGATCACCTCCAATACTTTGATAAGGCTTTCCAAGTTGCAGCGAGAGTTCCTCAAATTTGCATTAGATGAACTGAATGCTGTTGGAGTTGATACCGGGGAGTGCGAATTAGCCTATGATGGAATTCGCGCTATCCCGCCTGAGCTCACTGCTCAGGTTTTGATCGTTCTGCAGACTCGCTACGAAAAGTGGATAGAGGACAGAAATACGGCTTCAAGCATGCACGGGGCGATCAGTAGCCTGAGTAATTTCGTTTCTAAATTACTGCCTCATGCAAAGGATCAGCTACTGGTTTTTCACCGGCAGTCGGATGATCGTTACTCATACTCAGATGGTCCCACAGTGTCAGTGCGGGCGACAGAAGATTTTCTGGGGAGAATTGCTCATCTTTCTCGTTTGGCCAGGGAGAATGGTTGCGCCTATATAGCCGCCGATATGTCAGCTTTGGAGCATGCGTGGTCTGTTAATCAGATTTACTCTCCTGGGACGTACTTGAGAGCAAAAACCGAGCTCTGTGTTTCATCTAACGAGGTCTGGATCAGGGCTGAATTGGATAATTCCTGGTCTAGGTCGCAATACGAGACTATTCGATTGGCCTTGAGAGATATTTGTCCGATTGAACTGGTGCCCGCGATTGAGCAGAGACTACCGGGAAAAATTTATCGGGCTGGAATAAAACCCTACGAGGAGCGGCTGCAAGCGCTGCAGGAAGCGAGGCTGGTTTACGATGGAGTGGTAGATGCTGCCTGTGACATGGATAGGGCCGTACCTAACGAACGGCTAGCGCTGATTGACAGGCTAATCCTATCTCCAGGGGATGCTGGCCCTTTTGTCACTGCACGAAGAGTGTGGCGACAATTAGAGTCGGATCTGGATCAATGGGGAGAGCAGCTTGAATCTGAGACAGTAGAACTGTGTCAGGATGTCTTGGGCATACAGATCGAGGATATCGTGCTGATCGAATCTGGCAGGGGTACCGTGAGACTCAAGGTTGAAGGTATGGGGATTCATGTTTACGAGAAGCAGCTTTTATTTAGTATTTGGGGGACCAGATTCCGCAAAGATGGCTTGCCAGGCAAGCGCTCGGAATATTTCAACATTGCTGTTGAAGAGTGATTGAAGCTTAGTTTTGGGCAATATCTGCCTCGATGCTGTAAAATGGCGTACTTGATCCAATCAAAATAAACTTTTTTACAATAATTTTCTGAGCATGGTATTTTTCATGGTATTAGGCTTATTATGATTTTTAACCTATTGATAATAAAAAGAAAAAATGGATTATTTACAATCGAGTGGGAGTGACCGGTGAAACCGCGCCATGGATAACCAAAACCACAAGCAATATATGTCCCAGGCGTTGCTGTTGGCTGCCCGGGCTGAGCAGCAGGGCGAAGTGCCGGTGGGGGCGATGTTGGTGCGCGATGGTGAGGTGATCGGCGAGGGCTGGAACCGGCCCATCTCCAGTTGTGACCCCAGCGCCCATGCGGAAATAGTTGCTCTGCGGGATGCGTCGCAAAAGCTGCAAAACTATCGCCTGTCCGGTGCCACCATGTACGTCACCATCGAACCCTGCACCATGTGCATCGGTGCCATGATCCACGCTCGCGTTGAGCATATTGTCTTCGGAGCCAAAGAACCCCGGGCAGGGGCAGTGTGCAGCCATTTGCAACTGCTCGACAACGATCACTACAACCACAAAATTAGCTGGCAGGGTGGGGTGTTGGAAAGTGAGTGTGCGGGGGTTATTTCGCGGTTTTTTAAATCAAAAAGGGCGAAATAATTTTCGGTTGTGGGTTATGTAGATTCTGTCATTCTGAGCGCAGCGAAGAATCTCTTACTCCGTATCAGCTGAAGATTCTTCGCTGCGCTCAGAATGACAATCCCGCTCGATCTTGAACTCAAATATTCTCCGCCAGTTTCTCTGCAAATTCCTGTTCTTCCTTCTCCATTTCCTTGCGCTCTTTTTCCAGTTGATGCCACTGCAATATATCCCGGTAGTGGCGGATGTTTTGTACGTAGGACACCGGTTCTCGGCCGCGGGCGTAGCCGCGTTTTACGGTGCTGTAGTATTTTTTTTGTTCCAGCAGGGGCAGGTACTGGCGCACGTCTTCCCACAGGTTGGGGTTTTTGCCGGCGCGCTCGGTCAGTACCCGACCGTCTTCCAGGTGGCCAAAGCCCACGTTGTAAGAGGCCAGTGCCATCCAGGTGCGGTCTGGCTCCTCAATGTTTTGGGGCAGGCGCTTTTTGGTTTTCAGGTAATACTGTGTTCCCGCCATCAGGCTCTGGCGGGCGTTAAGACGGTTTTTTACGCCCATTTCCCGCGCGGTGGGCCAGGTGAGCATCATTAATCCGCGTACTCCGGTGGGGGATTTGGCCTTGGCGTTCCAGTGGGATTCCTGATAGGCAATGGCGGCCAGCAGTTGCCAGTCAATGTCGAATTCAGTGGCGGCTTCTTTAAACAGGTCTTCAAATTTGGGCAGGCGGCTGTCTACCCGGCGCATAAACAGTTGTGAACCGGCAATGTTAAATTTTTCTGTGTGGCCAAAAAACTGTTCGCGGAGTTTTTCCAGCGTGCCGTCTGCTTCAATGCTGCGCAGGTAATCGTTGGCGGCGTCCAGCAGACTGGTGTCGTTGCGGAACGGAAATGCCCAGGCGGTGGTTTGCTGTTCAGACACCTGAAAGGCAATGCGGGCGTTGGGATACAGGGATTGGTTGACTTCGTGAGCCATGGAATCCACCACCGCGTATTCGGCGTTGCCGCTGTGTATTTGCTCCATCAGCCCCAGGGTGTCGGCCAGCTGCACTTGCTGCCAGTTAACCCCCGACAGCTCGTCAGCCACTGCCTGCAATTGTTCAGTGCCAGCACTGTTGGCAATGGAGAGCAGAGTGCTGTCGGTTTTTAAGTCGGCAAAACTTTTTGGCCGTTTGGTGCCGAGCTTGTAAAGCAGTTCCTGTGAGGTGTTGCCGTAGGCGTCGCTGAACAACATGTGCTCGCGGCGCTCCAGGGTGGTAGACAGCCCGGCAGCGGCAAAGTCGCCATTGGGCCCGCCCAGAGAAACCGCCAGCCCATTGAGGTTGTTTACCGGGCTGACTCTCAGTTTCACATCCAGGTAGTCCGCAAAGCCTTTGGCCAGCAGGTACTCAAAGCCGGTGTCGCCCTTGGCGTTCTGGTAGTAGGTGGTGGGGCCGGGAATGGTGATGACTTTCAGATAGCCCCGCTTTTGTACCCGCTGCAGGTCGCTGATGGTGGTGCTGCCGTACAACACCACAGTGGTGCAGGCCAGGGGAATCATCAGGCATGCCAGTCGCGCTGTCCGCAGCAGCGCTTTAGCGATAATTTGCCGTGCCTGAGTGCTTTTCATCCAGTTGTCCATGGTCACAACCTGTACCACAGGTTAGGCCAAAAATGGCCCCGTGGCCAGCTGCCCAAAATCATTGGATTCCGGTACAATTGCGCCCCGTTCATTCCCATCTGATACGTGAGCCCCAACGCATGCTGATTCTCCGTGGCGCCGCCGCATTGTCTGACTTCCGCAGGCAGAAACTGCTTTCCGCCCTTACCGAAAAACTGCCGGAAGTGACCTCCGTATACGCCGATTTTATTCACTTCAGCGAAGTGGATGGCCAGTTGGCCGATAATGAATTGGATACTCTGGATGCGCTGCTTACCTACGGCCCCAAGGCCAGCTCCGAAGAGCCGGAGGGCGAATTGTTTTTGGTGGTACCGCGCCCTGGCACCATCTCGCCCTGGTCGTCCAAAGCCACGGATATTGCCCGCAACGCCGGGCTGGATAAAATTCTGCGCCTGGAACGGGGCATTGCTTATTACGTTGAGGTGAATAGCGACGGCGTCAACCGTGAACAAATTGCCGCGCTGCTGCACGACCGCATGGTGGAAGCGGTGTTCAACACCCTGGAAGTGGGCGAGCAACTGTTCCGCCACGAACAGCCCAAGCCCATGGAAACCGTGGATATTCTCGGTGGCGGCCACCCGGCGCTGGAACAGGCCAATGTGGAACTGGGCCTGGCCCTGGCGGAAGACGAAATCGACTACCTGGTGAGCAGCTTTCAGGGCTTGCAGCGCAACCCCACAGACGTGGAATTGATGATGTTCGCCCAGGCCAACTCCGAACACTGCCGCCATAAAATCTTTAACGCCAGCTGGACCCTGGACGGCGAAGACATGCCCCGCAGCCTGTTCAAAATGATCAAAAACACCTACCAGCAGGGCGGCGAAGACGTGTTGTCAGCCTACGCCGACAATGCCTCGGTGATTGTCGGCAGCAAAGCCGGACGTTTCTACCCGGACCCGCAGACCTGCCAATACGGTTTCAGCCACGAAGACATCCACATTCTGATGAAAGTGGAAACCCACAATCACCCCACCGCCATTGCCCCCTACCCCGGTGCGGGCACTGGCTCCGGCGGTGAAATTCGCGACGAAGGCGCCGTGGGGCGCGGCTCCAAACCGAAAGTGGGGCTGACCGGTTTTACCGTGTCCAATTTGCAGATTCCCGGCCATCTACAGCCTTGGGAGCAAGACCTTTCAGGTAAGGGATATGGCAAGCCGGAACGCATAGTCACGGCATTGGATATTATGATCGAAGGGCCCATCGGTGGTGCTGCCTTTAACAACGAATTTGGCCGCCCCAATATCTGCGGTTACTTCCGCACCTTTGAAGAAAATTTCAGCGGCGAACGCCGGGGTTATCACAAGCCCATTATGTTGGCGGGAGGCTATGGCAATATTCGCGCCGAACACGTGGACCAACACGAATTTGATGCCGGCCACAAACTCATCGTACTGGGTGGCCCAGCCATGCTGATTGGCCTGGGTGGTGGCGCTGCCTCCTCCATGACCAGTGGCTCCTCCAGCGAAGATTTGGACTTCGCCTCGGTGCAGCGCCAAAACCCGGAAATGGAGCGCCGCTGTCAGGAAGTGATCGACCGCTGCTGGCAACTGGGTAACGCCAACCCCATCGCCTTTATTCACGACGTGGGCGCGGGTGGTTTGAGTAACGCCTTTCCGGAGCTGGCCAAAGACGGCGGCTGCGGTGCCAACTTTGAACTGCGCAATGTGCCCAACGACGAGCCGGGTATGTCGCCGCGAGAAATCTGGTGCAACGAATCTCAAGAGCGTTACGTGATGGCCGTAGCGCCGGAAAATCTGCCGGCGTTTGAAGCCATCTGCCAACGGGAACGCTGCCCCTATGCGGTTGTGGGAGAGGCCACCAGCGAACAACACCTGCGCCTGGGTGACACCCACTTCAACAACAACCCCGTCGACCTGCCCATGGATGTGCTGTTTGGCAAGCCGCCCAAAATGCACCGCACGGCGGACAAGCGCGATTACGACGTAAAACCCTTCGATACCGCCAATATCGACATCCACGATGCGGTAGAGCGGGTGCTGCGCCTGCCCACGGTAGCCAGCAAAAACTTTTTGATTACCATTGGCGACCGCTCGGTAACCGGCATGGTGCACCGGGACCAAATGGTAGGCCCCTGGCAAGTGCCGGTGGCAGACTGTGCGGTAACCACCGCCGCTTACGACAGTTTTGCGGGCGAAGCCATGTCCATGGGCGAGCGCACCCCGGCGGCGCTGCTGGATGGCCCGGCCTCTGGGCGTATGGCCATTGGCGAGGCAATTACCAATATTGCCGCCACCCGCATCGAAAAAATATCCGACATCAAGCTGTCTGCCAACTGGATGTGTGCCGCCGGCCACCCCGGTGAAGACGAAAAACTTTACCGCACCGTGGAAGCGGTGGGCATGGAGTTGTGCCCGGCACTGGGTATTACCATTCCGGTGGGTAAAGACTCCATGTCCATGCGTACTGCCTGGCATGACAATGGCGAAAACAAGTCCGTAACGGCACCACTCTCGCTAGTGATTACCGCCTTTGCACCGGTGCCGGACGTGCGCAAAACCGTTACCCCACAATTGCAAATACCGTCTGCTTCTAATGGAACAGACGACAGCGAACTGCTGTTAATCGACCTGGGCAATGGCAAAAATCGCCTGGGGGCATCCTGCCTGGCGCAAGTGTATAACCAGGTCGGCAGCGATACGCCAAATGTGGACAGCGCCGAACAACTGAAAGCCTTTTTCGAGCAAATACAGCGCCTGCTGCAAGCGGAAAAAATTCTCGCCTATCACGACCGCGCCGACGGCGGCCTGTTTACCACCATTGCAGAAATGGCCTTTGCCGGTCACTGTGGTGTGGATTTGAATATCGCTGATCTGGGTAGCGACAAACTGGCCGCGCTGTTTAGTGAAGAACTGGGTGCAGTGATACAGATTTCCGCCAGCCAGAGTGCCGCTGTTCAGCAAACACTGGCCGATGCCGGTTTGACGGTGCACGCCATTGGCACCACCAACGACCTGGATCAGCTGCGGGTATTTGACGGCGATCACCTGTACTACAGTCATCAGCGGGTACACCTGCAACAAGCCTGGAGCGAAACCAGCTACCGTGTGCAGGCACTGCGCGACAACGCCGATTGTGCCCAGTGCGAATTTGATGCCATTGCCGCCGCCGACCCCGGCCTGTCGTTCAACCTCAGCTACGATGCTCAAAACGATATTGTTGCCGACCTGATTGCCAGCACAGAAAAAGAGCAGCGCCCCAAAGTGGCCATCCTGCGCGAGCAGGGCGTCAATGGCCACGTGGAAATGGCCGCCGCTTTTAACAAAGCGGGCTTTACGGCGGTGGATGTGCATATGAGCGACGTGCTGGCCGGGCGAGTTGAACTGAACGACTACAAAGGTCTGGTGGCCTGCGGTGGTTTCTCCTACGGCGATGTACTGGGTGCCGGTGAAGGCTGGGCCAAATCCATCCTGTTTAACGCCGATGCGCGGGAAGCCTTCCGCCGGTTCTTCCACCGGCAAGACACCTTTAGCCTGGGCGTCTGCAATGGCTGCCAGATGATGAGCAACCTCAAAGAACTGATCCCCGGCAGCGACCACTGGCCGCACTTTGTGCGCAACCAATCGGAACAGTTTGAAGCCCGCTTCTCACTGGTGAAAGTGCCAGAATCCCCATCGGTATTGTTCAAGGGTATGGCCGGTTCCCATATGCCGGTAGCGATAGCCCACGGTGAAGGCCGCGCCGAATTTGCCGATAACCACGCCGTCAGCAATTGCGACAACAGTGGCCTGGTTGCCCTGCGTTATATCGACAATCACCTCAACACCACCGAACGCTACCCGGCCAACCCCAATGGCTCGCCAAAGGGTATAACCGGTGTGTGCAGTGAAGATGGCCGAGTTACCCTGATGATGCCCCACCCGGAACGAATATTCCGCACCGTGACCAACTCCTGGGCACCGGCTGATATGGGCGAGGATAGCCCCTGGATGCGGATATTCCGCAATGCGCGGTTGTTTGTGGGATAGAAAAGCCGTAGGGCGGATTAGCGCAGCGTAATCCGCCGCCTCTACTGCAGGCCGTTGCGATCGACTTTGACGGTGCTCCAGGAATGAGTGCGCACCAGTTCGGTGAAGTAGTCTTTGAGCTGTTGCTCAGACAGGTGTTCAGGGCATTGATCAAAGAACTCGGTGATGCGGCGTACGGATCGGGAATAGACATCGATGGTGGTTTTGGCTTTTCCCTGATGGTGCAGAGCGTTACATGGTGTTGGTACAGGGATTGGTAACGTTTTTTCTGTGCTGTGTTCATGGTAGTTCCTCCAGTCGTCGCACTCGGGAGTGAGTGCGTGGAGGAAGTATCGGAGAGAATTCAGGCGTGGGGCAGCTGCCGCGTAGCGGCTTCGTTCAACAAGTCGCTGCAGTGGATCGCCGCACTGTGGGCGCCTCACCACTGTTGGCGGCGTTATGCGTTTTGAGTCAATATGGCCAGGAAACTACTAACTGCAACTGGATTAATTTTTGTCTTAGTGCTGTCGCTACCAATGTTTGCATACTGGTGGGGATTGTCACAGATTGATGGTCTCTCTCAACCTATTGATTTGAATTTAACCGAAGTTGAGGAAAAAGAGGTCTGGCTGAATGCGAAAGAAGTAGGTAAACCAAGACTCCGAAAAATGAGCGCTTACAGCTATTTGCTAATGATCAAATGCGGTATCAATTGTAAAGATAAGTACCCTGGAGTCGGTATCACCGCTCAAGCAATTCGCAGTGAGGTGTCCTCTAAACTGGAACATGGTAACAGCACTCACTGGCAATTTACATGGATGGCTTATACGATTTGGGCAACTCGTAATTGGACTTTAGATGAAGTTATTTCTACTTACAAAGCTACGCGCGCATAACGAATAAGGATAAGTAGCGCTTGCCGCGGCTTATCCTGTTGTTGAATGAGCCCGGTTCAGGGCGCCCAAGTTGATTCTTGAATCCGCCCTTATATAGCAAATAAATACTCTGGATGTCATCGTGAGCGGCGCTTTCAAAACGAGCGTCTTTTTTGCGGACGAGTGTTCACACCCGCGCTGGCTATATCGGCGGCAGCACATCCATGTGCGACATTACTCAACGCAATTTATATGATTGCCGGTCACTGCTGTCCCATAAACTTTAAGTTTTTATCCCTGAATCACAGGAAAAATAAGGCCGTCAAAGAGTTTGAGTTCGCAGCAGACATGAATTGGGTATTGCTTGCTGTGACGCGCCGTAAACCCATCCATGGGGGCTCGAGGTCAGCATCCTTGCTGACCACGGTCACATCAAGCAATACCCAATTCATGTTGTTCGAGTTTGTGGGACAGCAATAATTGCCGGTTTCATATTGAGTGAAGCCCACCCGCGTCAATCTTCGACGTCAAGTTTTCAATTATGCGCGTGCAGGGCCTCGTTCAGCTCAATAGCCGACTGATTGGTCAGGCATTCAATGGCGCCGCTGATGGAGTTGCGGCGGAACAGCAGGTCGGTTTTGCCCGCCAGTTCACGGGCTTTGGCTTCGCCAGCGGGTTGGCGGTTGTCGTCCAGCATCACCACTTTGGTGCCTGCGGTAATGTAGAGTCCGGCTTCTACGGTGCAGCGATCCCCCAGCGGGATGCCTATGCCGGCATTGGCACCAATCAGACATTCTTTGCCCACAGAAATCACAATATTGCCGCCGCCGGAAAGGGTACCCATGGTGGAGCAGCCGCCACCCAGGTCGGAGCCTGCACCGATAAATACACCGGCGGAAACCCGGCCCTCGATCATATTGGGGCCTTCGGTGCCGGCGTTAAAGTTCACAAAGCCTTCGTGCATTACTGTGGTGCCTTCACCGATATAGGCGCCAAGACGAACCCGTGAGGCATCGGCGATGCGCACTCCTGCGGGTACCACGTAGTCGGTCATTTTCGGGAATTTGTCGATGCAGTTAACGCTGATAGGGCTGCCAGCCAGTCGCGCCTGCAGTTGTCGGGCGGGTAATTCGTCAATATCGATAGCGCCCTGGTCGGTCCAGGCGACATTGGCCAGCAGGCCGAAAATACCGCTGAGGTCTGTGCCGTGGGGTTTTACCAGGCGGTGCGACAGCAGGTGCAGTTTCAGGTAACCCTCTGCAGCGCTCTGTGGCGCCGCGTCCGTTTCCAGGGCAACCACAACCGCTGGGCGGCCGCTTTGCTGGATGGCATCGGCAATATCGGCCTGGGTGTTTTCACCGCTGGCGCGTAACTCGGCGGCCAGGGCGGACAGTTGTTCGCTGCTGACGTCGATGGTCTGGTTGCCGCCATCGTAGCCCAGGGTTTTGCTGGCGGCTGTCGCCAACGCTTCATTGGTGTTCAGCAGTGGTTGCTGAAAGTAAACTTCCAGCCAGTTACCGGTGCTGTTTTTAGTGCCTGCGCCCAGGCCAAAGCTGTAGAGTGTGGTCACGAAGGTGCCTCTTTAAGAAATAAATTGGTCTGTGTAGGTTTCCGGTTTAAAGCCCACCAGCAGTTCGCCGTTGTTGTCTAATACCGGTCGTTTGATCAGGGTGGGGTGTTCAACCATGGCGGAGATGGATGAGCTGGCATCCATGTTGTTGCGCTGGCTTTCATCCAGTTGCTTCCAGGTGGTGCTCCTGCGGTTAACCAATGTTTCCCAGCCCAATTGTCGGGCCCAACCGGTGACCTGATCAGCCTCCAGTCCGTCGCTGCGAAAGTCGTGGAATTGGTGATGGATGTTGTTTTCCTGCAACCAGCGACGCGCCTTTTTGACGGTGTCGCAGTTTTTAATGCCATAGAGTGTGATCACGGGCTTTCCCGGCGGTGATTGTAGGGGAGGCGAAGCATAGCAAAACTGGAAAATCTGGCAATTGCCAGGCGCATTTTTATGGGCCTGATTATCTATCCAGCGGAGCGAGACGAGTGTCTTGTCCACAATTGCCGCCATCATTTAAAGTTATTTATATGATGTTGCTGTAAGTCATTGATTATTGCTGTTTGTGTCGTTAAATGACTGATTTTAAAAGATAAATTATTTGTCTAAAAAATGACCATTTTGTGACAAGGTCAATCATTGCATGGGATGAGTGGAATTTTAAAGGCGCAATCCACAGAGTTGTCCACAGATATGGTGGATAACTTTGCCGTATTTTGGTGGGGCTTTTTGAGCTTGCGTATGAACGTCATTCAGGTGTCACAGAGTTGTGGTCACAATGTCAGAGAAACGATTGGCAGAAATCTGGTGAATATATGAAACAGTTGGTTCTGGTGCGTCATGCAAAGTCCAGTTGGGCGGATGAGAGTTTACGTGATATTGAGCGCCCGTTGAACAAAAGGGGCCTGCGCAATGGGCCGGAAATGGGCCTCCGCCTAGCCGCCGCCGGTGTTTCTGTGGAGCGCATATACAGCAGCCCTGCGGTTCGCGCCCAACACACTGCGGAGCTGCTAGCGGAGCAACTGGGTTTTGCCAGCGGACAGATTGAAACTCTATCGTCGCTGTATACCTTTAACTACGAAGAACTGCTGAGCCTGGTGCGCAGCCTGGATGACAACTGCGACCGGGTCATGCTGGTGTGTCACAATCCGGCCATTACCGATCTGGTGAATTTTTTGGCCCTGAGTCATCTGGGCAATATCCCTACCGCCGGTGTAGCGACCTTGCACATCCAGCACACCAACTGGGCGGAAGCCAGTGCGGGCAGTGCTGAGTTGGCGCATTTTGATTACCCGAAAAAAGACAGCTTACAGGACGGGCTTTGACCTCATCTAAATGAGTTGCGGTAATCACCGGTCATGCCAAAAGCGTAATCCACCCTACGGCTAACGAAGCCGCCCTGTCACCTGTAGGGCGCAGCCCGTCCTGTGTCCTATGCTTTTCGCGTTTTCTTCGGTTTTTTGCGGTTGGGGTAGCAGGTGGTGCAGACAGGGCATACGGTGCCATCGCAGCCGCGGGCAGTGCAGTATTCGCGGCCGTAGAAAATAATCTGCAGGTGCAGGGCGTTCCAGCGCTCTTTGGGGAACAATCGCTTCAGGTCTTTCTCGGTTTGCGCCACGCTTTTGCCATTGGTAAGCCCCCAGCGCTGTGCCAGTCGATGGATATGGGTGTCTACGGGAAAGGCGGGCACGCCAAAAGCCTGCGACATAACCACACTGGCGGTTTTGTGGCCAACCCCGGGCAACTTTTCCAGTGCTGCCATATCTTGCGGTACCTCACCGTCGTGTTCGTCCAGCAGTATTTGCGACAGCCTGACAATGGCTTTCGACTTTTGCGGCGCCAGCCCGCAGGGGCGAATAATCTGGTAAATATCATCAACCGGCACTTGCGCCATATCTTCTGGGTTGTCGGCGCGAGCGAACAATGCCGGGGTAACCTGGTTGACTCGTTCATCGGTGCACTGGGCAGACAGCAACACCGCCACCAGTAAGGTATATGGGTCGTGATGATCCAGAGGGACTGGCTGCTCCGGGTAGAGGCGATTCAGTTCTTCGAGAATGTAGTCAACTCGCTCTTTCTTTAACACAGCGATACCTGAAGGCCGTCGATAAAATCGGCGATGTCCTGGGCGGCCTGCCGGCATTCCGCCAGTGGTGCCACCAACGCGATACGCAGGCGATTGTCTCCGGGATTGCCAGCTTGAACATCCCGTGCCAGAAACGACCCTGGCAATAGTGTGATACCGGTTGCCGCAAACAGCTGGCGGGTGAACTGCCGGTCGTCCAGGTTGCTGCCGCCGGGCACCTTGGCCCACAGAAAAAAGCCCGCTGCGGGTTTTTGTACATCGAGTTTGCCCGCCAGTATGGGCAGCACGGCATCGAACTTTTCCCGATACAAACGACGGTTTTCAATGACGTGTGCTTCATCGCTCCAGGCGGCGATGCTGGCCTGTTGAACCGGCAGCGACATGGCGCAGCCGTGGTAGGTGCGGTAGAGCAGAAATTTGTCGATCAGGGCTTTGTCGCCAGCCACAAAACCGGAGCGTAAACCGGGCAGGTTGGAGCGCTTAGACAGGCTTTGGAAAATAACACAGCGGCGGTAATCCTGGCGCCCCAGAGCGGCGCAGGCCTGTAACAGACCAACCGGCGGTTGCTGTTCATCCAGATAGATTTCCGAATAGCACTCATCGCTGGCAATCACAAAATCGTATTTGTCCGCCAGGGCGATCAAAGTTTGCAGTTGCTGTAGAGACAGCACGGCGCCGGTGGGATTGCCGGGGGTGCAGATGTAGAGCAGCTGGCAGCGTTGCCAGACGGATTCCTCTACCTGTTCAAAGGCGGGGATAAAGTGATTTTCTGCCTCGCAATTGATGTAGTGGGGCCTGGCCCCTGCCAACAATGCTGCGCCTTCATAGATTTGGTAGAAGGGGTTGGGCATAACCACCAGTGGTTCGGTTTGGGTTTTATCGACAACCGCCTGGGCAAAGGCAAACAGTGCTTCCCGGGTGCCGTTGACTGGCAGGATTTGCTCGCGGTCGATGCCCTGCAGGTGAAAGCGCTGGCACAGCCATTGGCCTATGGTTGCACGTAGTTCGTCGCTGCCGCGAGTGGCCGGGTAGTTGCCCAAACCGGCCAGGGAATCGCTGAGTGCCTGCACAACAAATGCCGGGGCCGGATGTTTGGGCTCACCAATAGAGAGTGCAACCGGCTGGCAGCCCGTTGCTGGCTCAATGCCTTGTTTGAGTGCCGCCAGGCGTTCAAAGGGGTAGGGCTGGAGTTTGTCGAGATCCGGGTTCATGGGCGAGTGGTCGGCTGGGGGGAAGCGGGATTATACCTAAGAAGGTTGCAGGATACAGGCAACAGGGCGCGCTGCGCGCTACAGGGTGGTGTCCTGAAACCTGTAGGGCGAAGCCCGTCCTGTATGCCCTTTCTATATCTGGGAGTCAATGCGCTGGCGAATGCTCTGTTGCAGTTGCTCCCCCAGTTGCGGGTCGGTAATCGGCTGGTTGTTCAGGTCGCTGATGTAAAACACATCTTCCACCCGCTCTCCCAGGGTGCTGATTTTGGCATTCTGAACGCGAATGCCCAGCTCCACAAAAATGCGCCCGATCAATGCCAGCAGCCCGGAGCGGTCAGAGGTGGTGACTTCCAGAATGCTGTAGTCGCCACTGGGGTGCTGGCACAAGCGGGTAGTGGTGTTCACCGGGAATTGCTTGAGGCGGCGCGGGGTGCGGCGGCGCACAATGTCGGAGTAGTTATCCAGCAATTGCAGCTCGTGGACAATGGTTTTGCGAATGCGACGATAGTGCTTTGGGTCTTTGTCGATGGGCTGATTGTTGTTGTCCAGCACATAAAAGGTATCCAGCGTGTAACCGTCACTGGAGTTGTAGAGCCGCGCCCCCTGAATGTTGAGTTCCAGCTGTTCCAGGGCCGCAGCCATTGCCGCGAACGAGTTGTCGCGATCTTCAAAGCGAATAAAAATCTGGGTGGCGCCTTCGGTGGCACTGCTGTCTACAGACTTGATCAGCACCATGGGTTGATCGCTGTCGTATTGCAGGGTGGCTTCCGCGTGCCAGGCAATATCCGTGGCGTCTTCACGCAGAAAGTAATCGTCGCCCAGTGGTGCCCAGATTTTTTCCACCTGTTCCGGGCTGATTTTGCCGTTGAGTTTTTCCAGGGCCAGGCGCCGGTTTTCCGCGATGCGCTGTTGCTGATCCAGGGCGTCGTCTTTGCCCCGCGCCAACGCGTTGCTGGTTTCGCTGTAGAGCTGGTTCATCAGGCTGGCTTTCCAGCTGTTCCACAGGTCCGGATTGGTGGCGTTGACGTCGGCCACGGTGAGTACGTAAAGCATGTCCAGATAGCGCTGGTTTTTCACTTTGGTGGCAAATTTGTTGATCACTTCCGGGTCGGAAATGTCTTCTTTTTGCGAGGTGCGCGACATCATCAGGTGGTTTTCCACCAGCCACACCATCATGTCGGTATCGCTCTCCGGCAGTTGGTGGCGTACCGCAAAGTCGCGCATATCCACGGCTCCCAGCAACGAGTGATTGCCGCCGCGACCCTTGCCGATGTCGTGGTACAGGGCGGTGATCAGCAACAGTTCTTTTTGCGCCAGGTGCTGATAAATTTCCGCCGCCAGTGGGAACAGCTCGCCGGCACTGCTGCGGTCCAGGCGGCGGATATTTTTCACCACTTGCAGGGTGTGCACATCCACCGGGTAAATGTGGAACAGGTCGTGCTGCATTTGGCCAACAATCTGGCCAAATTCCGGCAGGTAGCGGCCCAGTACGCCGTAGCGCGTCATGCACTGCAATGTGGTGGACAAGCGGTGGGGCTGGCGGAACAGCTCCAGGAACAGCTGTTGGTTTTCTTCCTGGTTGCGGAAACCTTCGTCAATCAGATGGCAGTGTGACTGGATTTGCCGGATGGTGCTGGGGCGGATACCGTCGGCGCTGCCTTTCACCAGGTGCAGGAAGATTTCCAGCAGCCCGGAAGGGTATTCGCTGAACACTTTTTTGTGGGTAACTTCCAGCAATGTGCCGCGCATTTGAAAGTGTTGGTTGATCGCGACAATGGATTTTTCTTTTTTGTTGACAATGGTTTCCTGCAGATGCCGCATGACCACTTCGTTGATCAGCCGCAGCTGCATCACCGTGCGGTAGTAGTGCTGCATAAACTGCTCCACCGCCAGGCGTTCGTTGTCCTGGTAGCCAAACAGCTCGGCAATTTGCCGCTGCAAATCAAAATGCAGTGCTTCCTGGGGGCGGCCAGTGAGCGTGTGCAGGGCAAAACGCACCCGCCAGAGGAGCTCTTCCCCCTCCGTCAAGGCGCGGTATTCGCTGTCGCTGAACAGGGCTTTGCCGCGCAGTTGTTCCCGTGATTCCACTTTGTAGTAGCGTTTGGCCACCCACATGATGGTTTGGATGTCCCGCAGCCCGCCGGGAGATTTTTTGACGTTGGGCTCAAGGTCGTACTCGTTGATGCCGTGGCGCTGGTGACGGGCGATCTGCTCGTCGCGCTTGGCGATAAAGAAATCCGCCGCGGGCCACAGTTTGCCCGGTGCCATCTGATCCTGAAGTTGCTGACGCCAGCTTTCATCACCGGCAATGGTGCGGGTTTCCATCAGACTGGTGGCAACGGTAATGTCTGCCCTGGCGTGCTGAACACACTCTTTGAGGGTGCGCACGCTGTGGCCGATATTGAGCTTTAAGTCCCACAGCAGTTGCAGAAACTGTTCAATCAATGCCCGGTGGCGGGTGCCTTTTTTGTCGCCGTGGAGCAATAACAAATCGATATCCGACTGCGGGTGTAGCTCGCCGCGGCCGTAACCACCAACGGCGATCAGGCTGATGTCGTCGGGAAAGCCGATTTGTTGCCAGGCCAGTGCCAGCAGTTGATCAAAAATACGGGCGCGTTCGCTGACCAGGGTGCGAATGTCCTGGCCATCGCGAAACTGTTGTTCTTGCTGTTGCTGGCAATGCTGTAACTCAGCATTCAGTGCTGCCAGCAGGTTTCCATCGGCCAGATTTTGTTGAAAGCGTTCAGGTTGTAGCACTAAAAAGACTCTTCAGAACGGGCGGTGAGTACCTCGACGCCGCTGGCAGTAACCACCATGGTGTGTTCCCACTGGGCGGAGAGACGGCCGTCACGGGTTACCGCCGTCCAGCCGTCCGGCTTGATTTTGGTGTGGTGACTGCCCGCATTGATCATGGGCTCGATGGTGAAGGTCATGCCCTCTGCCAACACCATGCCACTGCCGGGAGTGCCGTAATGCACCACTTGAGGGTCTTCGTGGAACTGATCACCAATGCCATGGCCGCAAAAGTCCCGTACCACGGAGTAATAATTTTTTTCCGCGTGCTGCTGAATGATATGGCCAATGTCCCCCAGAGTGGTGCCGGGTTTGACAATGTCGATGGCTTTATAAAGACATTCCTGGGTGACTTGAACCAGCCGTTGAGCGTGTTCGGGCACCTTGCCCACCAGAAACATTTTACTGGTGTCGCCGTACCAGCCGTCTTTTATGACGGTGATGTCGATATTGATGATATCGCCGCTTTTGAGTTTTTTGCCGGGGCTGGGAATGCCGTGGCATACCACCTGATTGATGGAGGTGCAGATGGACTTGGGAAAACCCTTGTAGTTGAGCGGCGCGGGAATGGCGCCCTGCTTATTGACGATGTAATCGTGGCAAATGCGGTCCAGTTCTTCGGTGCTGATGCCGGGCACCACATGGGGCCCGATCATTTCCAGTACCTCTGCCGCCAGGCGACCGGCAACGCGCATTTTTTCGATTTGCTCAGGAGTTTTCAGGGTGACAGTCATGGCTGTTTAACGCAGTTTGGCAAAGCGTAGTAGTGTAGCGGAAATTGGCAATAAGAGGTGGAGAAAGTCACCGGTGCGCCGGCACAAAGTTGCCAAACTGCGGTCTATTAGGAGCCTGTCGGACTTAGGATAAATCTACTGCGGAAAAGCCGGATTTGGCCATATTTTCCGATTATTTTCGTTAAATAGCGGGCTATTCGCCTCAAATAATCGAAAAATCTGACTCAAACCGGTCTTTCCCTCGTGACGACTACCTAAATCCGTCAGGCTCCTGGCAATAACAATCATGGGGTACAAAAATGAAGAATTTAATATCCATCATCGGCATCACTGTACTGGCTACCGGTACCTTGACCGTTATAGCGGCTTCTGAGGGGAAGGTATCAAATGCTGTTGTTGCAAAACAGCGTCAGGCTTTGGCGGAAAATACCGCGGGAGCCGGTTTTGGCCCCCAATCGCCTCGGGATATCGATTCCGCACTCGGCAGTAACAAGCGCTTGTTCCGTGCCGCTCCCGCATACACAGAGATGAACCTGTGCAATATCCACTTCCACAAGAATGCCGAGCATAAGGGAGGCGAATTTACCCGTTATGCCGGTAATGGCGACGGTAAAGGCCATAACAGCGGCTACCAATACAGCGGCAAGTTAACCGCTGCTGAGTCCAGGCCGCTTAAAAATGCGGTTTGTGCTGGCAAGCATGGCGGTTTACAGGCGGGAGACACCATTGAAGTGCACTACGTGCACTCCACTGCACAGGTAAAACCGGGGCCAACGTTGGGGGCCTGCTTAAGCGAGGCGATTGGCAATCCGCAGCTGCGGGTGGAGGCCCAGGTGTATGTTCTGGTAAATGACGACAGTGCACTGAATTTTGGCAAACTGACGGAACAGGGTGTACGCAACGGTTATTACCAGGCGCTGAATATTCCCGCTAATACCGGGGTGCCGGTGCAGTACGAAGGCTCTACCACCGGGCCGGGGTACAACGAGAAAGGTTCACCGTTTCAGGTTTCCTGGAGTGTTCGACCAGAGGTGGCCAAGGTATCCATTGAGTCAGTGGCTGAGTGGTGTGAAGGCAATGTATTTAACGAAGATCATGCCCATGGCGTGAGAAACCTGGTGATTAATCCGGATTTGCTGTCGCGGATTGTGCCCTAGGGGGCGTTCTCAATTAGTGAGCTGTTGCTGCTGGAGCCCATTTTGGCTCTCAGCTAGGCGCCGTGAGTGCTGTGTAGTCGCTCTACATGAGCGAACGGCAACACCGCTGAGGGACAAAATGGGCCCAGCCCTTCGGGTTGCGCCTGAAATGGCGCCATACTGTGTTATTCGTCGCTCATTTGCTTTTCGTTTAAAAGAAAATACCAAACCACTCTCCTCATGCCTTGTCTGGCGCCATTTCAGGCACAACAGCAATAACTCACTAATTGAGAACGCCCCCTAGAACAGATTAGGGCTTGAACGCCACCAGCGCTGCAGTAACCGCCACATTCAATGATTCCACGCCATTGTGCATGGGGATGCAGAGTTGGGTATCGCTGTGCTCCATGACCGCTTGGGATACGCCTTCGGTTTCGTTGCCCAACACATACACAGCGGCTCCTGCGGGTTGGAATTCCTGCAGGGTTTGGCGACTGTGGGAGGATAGAGTGCATACCTGTGCGCCTGCGGAACGGAAATCATCCAATGCATCGGCAAGCTGTTCGCAACGCAGAATGGGGCATTGAAACAGGGTGCCAACGCTGGCTTTGATAACCAGAGGTGACAGGCTGGCGCAGCCTTTTTCTGGCAGCAGCAGGCCGTCGCAACCGCTGGCGCACACGGAGCGGATGATCATGCCCAGATTTTGCGGGTTGGTGATACCGTCCAGGGCGATGACGCGAAAATGGTCTTTGTCTGGTTGTTTGAGAAACTCTTTGTAGTGCCGGTAATTGCGACATTGCAAATCGGCCGCCACACCTTGATCCTGCTTGCCGTTGCGGGAGATGCGCGCCAGCTCCTTGCGGCTGTGGTAGAGAATTTCCACACCGTGTTTTTGTGCCTGTTGAACAATATCCTTGAGAGTGCCTTCCACACGGTTGCTGTCTGCCAGGTGCAGGCGGTACACCGTCAAATCTGGTGAGCGCAGGGCTTCCAGTACTGGCTTGCGGCCGTAGATGGTGAGCAGGCTGTCGAAAAAGCGTTTGCGATGCTGGTAGCTGGCGTTGTCGGTCATGGGGCTGCTTGCAGTATGTTACGAATGGCGTGGAGTTGTTGTTCGCTGGCGCTGCCCTGTTGCGCTGAGATGGGCAGTGTGTGCAGTGCCAGCTGGGTGTAGAGGGGCAGCAGCTCCGGTGATTGTTGCTGCAAAGCGGCCATATGCTGTTCGATGGTCTGCTGGTCGCCACGGGCGATGGGGCCGGTAAGGGCGGCGGCGGTATCCAGGCGGGCTATGTTGTCTGTGGTTTGGCGGACAATGGGAGTGAGCAACTCCAGTCCTTTGGCACGCTCAATGCCGGCCTGTTGCAACAGTTGCAAAGCGCAGTGTTGCAAGGTCACCAGATAGTTGCAGGCCATCACTGTGGCGCTGTGATACAGCGCTTTGTGCTCGCTGCTACGCAGCGGAAAGCTGATGGCTCCTATGGCCTGAAACAGCGGCTGTAACTGCTCCAGCGCATGATTGTCACCTTCCATGGCGCAGTGTGTACCGGCAAAACTGGTTTGGGTTTTGTCCGGGTCAGCAAAGCTGTGAACGGGGTGGACGCTGGCGGTGTGTGTCTCCGCAGCCTTCACAGCTGACAGGCAAGCGGATGACAGTGAGCCGCTGCAGTGAAACACCACATCACCTCTGCGCAGAGTGCCTGTTTGGGCCAATTGTTGGGCCGTGGACTCAATGTCTGTGTCGGCGGTGGCGATCAGCCACAGGGGGGCGGGTGGTAGTTGTGCAAGTGTGGAGAGGGGCTGGCCAGCGCCCATAAAGGTGACCGCTTCAGTTGCACTTTGCAGTGAGCGATTGCAAACCCCGGCGATAGTCGCGGCGTTGTTGCTGTGCCACAGCTTGCCGAGGCTGCGCCCCAGGCGGCCACCACCGATGATATTGAGTTCAGCTGGCATCGGCGGCTTTGGGGTAGCCAATCAGATAGGTGATGGGTATGGGGCCGCCGCCTTTGTGCTCGCCCATTTCCCAGTGGTAGTGGTCTGCCTCCAGGCTGTCCACCATCTGTTGCAGTTCTTTGGGGGTGTAGGTACGCAGGCAGGAGACGATGCCATCAAAGGTGCCGATCAGGGGCAGCAGTGGAATCAGGTAAGTGAACAGTAGCCGCGACCAGCGAAACGGGCGTGCAAAGGGCGCTACAAAAAATACCGCAATAAAAGCAAACAACATCATAAATATTGCCAGCGGGCTGCGGTGGGTAAATTCAAAGATGGCAATGGCTTGGTTTTTGTCGGTGGCGTCTTTGAGCAGGCTTGTTGCGCCTTCTGCAGTGAAGTGGTGGAAGGAGGTGAACGAGGTGCGCAACCCTTTCATATCTTCGGGCAAGTTGGTGGCGTCCAGGCTGTCGCTGTGCACGGTTACGCGGCCAGAAAAGCGCTGCTCGATATCCGATAGCGTTTCTGTATTGGGGTATTTGTCGGTGAAGTGAACGTGCAGATCGCGGTTGTCGCTCATGGCGTTCAACAGGCTGGGCCAGGGGCCGCCACCGCCGGAACAAATGTCGATGACCTGCTTGCTGCCGGTAGTTTGCAGGACTTTCTGAAACAGCGGAATGATGGGGTGGTAGATTTTGCCCACGTTGAGGTTGAAGCGCAGAATATCGGTTATGCCATTGCGAATCGCTTTGGGACACCAGGTTTGATCTTCAATTTCGATCAGGTGCAGTCGTTTCATAAAAGGGGGCTTTGGGTCGTTATTTCAGTTTTGTGCATCCAGCGACAGACTGCTCTCGTCAGTGCGCAATGCCTGCAATACATGGTGACGCTGAATAACGCCGATCAGTTTGCCATTGTCGCACACGGGGTAGATTTTCGGAGCGTGTTGCAGCATGAGTTCGGCGATTTCCAGGATACTGGTATCCGGGTTCACGGAAATAACGTCTTTGACCATGATCTCGGCTACCGAGGGGGAGCCGTCGCGGTAGTAGGAGCTGTTGATCAGGTGTTTGATGCAGTCTTTCTCGGACAAAAAGCCCACAAGCTGGCGGTTGTTATCCACCACCGGGGCACCGCTGAGGTGGTCGTTGAGCAGTACATCTACCGCTTCGGCCACGTTGAGGGTGGAGGGAATGGAGTGACTGTCCAGCTCCATATAGTCTTTTACACGCAGTGATTGCATGGCGGTGGCCTTTGTTTGTGAATCTTGATTGTCTGTTTATTGCTGTTCGCGATTATTGCTGTAACAGGTCGCGATAGGCTGTAACCGCATTATTCATGCCCATGGTCAAAGAGTCCACAGTCAATGCATGGCCGATGGAAACCTCTAACAAGCCCGGTATGGTGGCGTATTTGCCCAGGTTGTGCAGGTTGAGGTCGTGTCCGGCGTTTACGCCCAAGCCAATGTCGGTGGCGTATTGAGCCGCTGTGCTGTGCTGTTGGTAAATCCCTTCCAATTGATCGCTGCCCCAGGCCGCCGCGTAGGGCCCGGTGTAGAGTTCGATGCGGTCGGCACCTACTTCCCTGGCCAGGGCGATTTGTTCCACATCCGGGTCCATAAACAGGCTGACCCGGATGCCCCGTTCCTTCAGCGCACGAATAATGGGTCTGAGGGGTTCCCCGGATGCGCGCAGGTCAAAACCGTGGTCGGAAGTGAGTTGGTCGTCACTGTCTGGCACCAGTGTGGCCTGGTGGGGGCAGAGTTCGGTGACCAGTTCCACAAACCCCGGGTAGCCATTATCGGTGGGCCCGGCAAAGGGGTTGCCTTCTATATTGAATTCCAGATTCGGGTGCTGTTTGAGCAGCGTTGCCAAATCCCGGCAATCCTGCGGGCGAATATGGCGCTGATCCGGGCGCGGGTGCACGGTAATACCGTCGGCGCCGGCATCGATGCACACCTGGGCGTGGTGCACCACGCAGGGGTAGTTGCCTTCACGGGAATTGCGCAATAAAGCGATTTTGTTGAGGTTGACGCTGAGGGCCGTTTTTGTATCGGGGGTGGTCATGGGGCGGGCTCCTCGATGGCGATGTGCTCTACCTGGATGGTTTCTATCGGCACGTGGGTCAGGGCTTGGTTGACGGCTTTGACCGGCGCTTTGCCGATGCGGTCCGCCACGTCCATACCGGCGATAATTTTGCCAAATACAGTGTAACCGGCTTCGTCTTTACTGGCATCCAGGTGAGGGTTGTCCCGCAGGTTGATAAAGAATTGGGCTCGGGCACTGTCCGGGTTGTTGTAGCGCGCCATGGCGATGGTGCCGCGGCGGTTTTTCAGGCCATTGCCGGATTCATTGACAATGTTCTCGCCGCCGGGCTTTTTCTGCCGGTAATCGAACCAGTAGCAACCGGTTTGAATAATGAAGTCATCCATCACCCGGTGGAAAATCAGGCCATCGTAAAAGTAGCTTTTGGCGTAGCCAATAAAATTGTTACAGGTGATCGGTGCCGCTTTGCAATTGAGTTCAACCCGCATTTCCCCCAGGTTGGTTTTAATCACGGCGATGGTTGGGGCGCTGCTGGCGGCTGTTTCGCCATAGGCGCTACTGGCCACCAGCAGGGCCGCCAGTAGCAGAGATTTCAACATCCTTATCCCCATTCAGAGAAACGCCTCTTGCGCTTCAGTTGTGGAATGATGATGGCCAGTGCTGCGCCCAGAAGCACCGCCAGGGCACCGTAGAGAAACCAGCGGTAGCGCTGGTCGTTTTCCAGTTGATCATTCATGGCCTTTAGAGAGTCCAGCTCACTTTCCAATTCGCTTTTCATGGTCAGCAGTTGTTGATTCTGGTCATTCAGGGCGATGTGGTTGGCGGAGATGGTCTTGATTTCTGTGAGCTCTCTCTGGGCACTGGTGTTGCGGTTGTCCAGTTGTGCCAGCTGATCCTGCAGCTGTTTGATCTGTGCGTCTTTTTCTTGCAGGTTTTGCTTGAACTGGTTGCTTTGTTGCAGCAGTTGTTGATTGCGTTGCTCGATTCCGACAATACGGGTTTTGGCCACTGGCTGTTCCACCAGGTAGCGGCTGAGCAGCCAGCCTTCGGTGCCGCGACTGGTGCGAATGTGGCTCCAGCCATCGTCGTTTGCTTCCAGCACACTGAGCTGGGTGCCGGCTCGCAGGTAATTGATGATTTTGCCGCGGTTGCTGGGAATGCTGCGCAGGTCGGCGCGGAAATCATCGGTGATGTAGCGGGTGGGCTGCGCTTCCTGGGCCAGGTTAAGTGTGCTGCAGGCGATTAACAGCAGGCCGGTAAGAAATGATTTCATGGGTTTTCCATTGATGGTTTTCGCGTTAGGGCAACACTTTTTTAAAGGGCTTTACGGTGACTTTTTGGTAAACACCGGCGGCGACATAAGGGTCGGCATCGGCCCAGGTTTGGGCGTCTGCAAGAGAGTCAAACTCTGCCACCACCAGGCTGCCGCTAAAGCCGGCAGCTCCTGGATCGTCGCTGTCGACGGCCGGGTGGGGCCCGGCAATTAACAGGCGGCCCTGCTGTTTTAATTCTTGCAGACGCGCCAAGTGATCCGGGCGGGCGGCCAGGCGTTTTTCCAGGCTGTCAGCTACGTCTTCGCTAATAATGGCGTACCACATCAGTTGGCTTCCTCTTTGTTATCACTGCCGGCTGTTGTCAGAATAATATCTTCCAGCGGCAGCCCGGTCAGCTGGGTGATGCCCCGGAACAGGTAAAACAGGGTGGCGGTGGTGGCGATGGCAATGGGTATGCCAATAACCGGCAGCTGCATGCCCATAAATTTGCCCACCTGAGCGTTGAATTCCTCAGTGCCGGACTGGGCGACAATCATATAATCCGCCAGCAGGTAATTGAGCAACGCCGACAGCATCATAGTGGCAAACAGCATATAAGTGCCATTGACCAGACGTTGATTAAAGGCTTCGCGGCTGTTGTGCTGTAACAGGGCAGTATCCACCCTTTGAATGTCGATAACCTGGTCGTTGAACAGCAGAGTTCTAATCAGCGGAAAGCGGGTTTTCAGGGAAATCAGTGCGGCCAGGCCGATCAATGCGGGAATGGCGGCTTCTTTGATAATAATAATGTGGCGGTCCCCTTCCAGCAGGCCAACGCCGCCATTGACCAGAACACTGAAAATACCCAGCACGGAAAAGATATTGATTTTGCCGCTTTGCAGCAGATCGCGACCGCCGTATATCAGCGGAAACGCCAGCGCCACAATCAACGCCCACTGAATGCCCAGCGCCAGGTTGACGCCCAGCAACTCGTACTTGTCGCCACTCAGTTTGGTGAGAATCAGCGTGGGAATCAGAATATTAAACGCCAGGTTAGCCAGAAGGCTGTGTCGCACCGGCGGTTTGCTTGCAGGGCTATTCATGGAGCTGTCACAGTTTTATAAAGGCGGCTATTGTAGCTTTAGATTTTATGGAGTCTATAGGGTGTTGGCTTTGGTGTATGGCGGTTAGCTAGTAAATTAGTATGAAAAACAGGTTGAATCTCAGCCATAAATGCGATGATAATGGCGAAACTGTAGATAGTTTGTGAAGAATGACTTGTAACTATTTGATTCATAATTATTTTTAGGGGTGGATTGTGGATGTTGTTCAGATAGATAGTGGAAGCCAAACAGATACTGGTATTGAGTTGGGCGATCTGCTGGTCAGCTACCTGAAGCAGCTTGAGGTTGATTATGTTTTTGGGGTTCCTGGAGGAGCAATAGAGCCGTTATACAACGCTCTGGCTCGCAGTGAAAGGGATGGCGGCCCTCGGGCAGTGATAGCGCGCCACGAAACAGGCGCTGCTTTTATGGCTGACGGTTATGCACATCATACCGGCAAACTCGGCGTATGCTGTGCAACGACTGGTCCGGGAGCAACAAACTTGATAACAGGTGTTGCCTCGGCTTATGAAAATCACACCCCAATGCTGGTCATAACTGCGCAAACTGCATTGTCGACGTTTGGCCGTGGAGCATTACAAGAGTCCTCTTGCACTGGCATAAACACCGTAGGCTTGTTTGAACACTGTACTCGCTATAACACGCTGGTATCCCATGCTGAACAGTTTGAGCACAAACTGGCGGCGGCTGTTATGACCGCTTTCCAAGCACCTGCCGGGCCGGTTCACTTAAGTGTGCCATTGGATGTGATGAGCAGTGCCAGTGCAAACGCCGAACCCAGTTTTGACCTTTCCCGACTACTGAATAAACCACACTACGTAGATCATGAAGCGTTGGATACGCTTTATGAGGAACTGGTTTCTGCTCGTAACCCAGTATTGTTGATCGGTGACGAGGCCAGCGAAAGTGTGGGTAGCTTACTGTCATTAGCAGTAAAGCTTGATGCCCATATATTGACTACTCCGCACGGTAAAGGGCTGGTAAGTCCGTACCACCCATTATTTCGTGGTGTTATTGGTTTTGCAGGTCATGAAAGTGCTCGACAGACTTTACTTGATCCTGAAGTGGATTTGGTTGTTGCTGTTGGTTCCAGTCTCAGTGAGTTTGCTTCCAGTGGTTGGGATCAAAACATGCTGCTGAATAACCGACTTGTGCATGTGGAATCCGCCGAAAGTAACTTGACGCGTTCACCCATGGCAAAGTTGCATGTAAGGGGGCATCTTGCATCGACTTTTGCCAATATTGTTGAGCGTTTGGAAAAAGACCCTCGCTTATCTATCTGTTCGGTTGAAAAATTGGCAGATAAAACAACAGGTACAGCATTGTCTGGGCAGCAAATCCAGCATTTTAAAGTTATGGAACCTGAAAAATGCGAATCAAATGCCATTCCCATCAAGCCGCAGCGTTTGATGTCAGAATTGCCAAAATTATTTCCTCCCTGTACTCGATACATGGCAGATTCTGGTGCCAGCTTTGCTTGGTCAATCCATTATCTACACCCCTTCGATCGTCGTATGGAAGGGAAGCGAGATGCTCATGACGGCCTATACCGAACTGGTTTAGAGTTTTCTTCCATGGGTTGGGCTATAGGTAGCTCGGTGGGGGCGGCTCTGGCCAGGCCGGGCAGCCCGGTGGTTTGCCTTACAGGTGACGGTAGCATGTTGATGAGTGGCCAAGAATTAACAGTGGCTGTTCAGGAAGAACTGCCGGTAATTTTTGTGGTGCTCAATGATTCTGCTTACGGGATGGTTTATCACGGACAAAAGCTGACCGGTGGCGAACCTATTGGTAGTGAGCTTCCATTTGTAAACTTTGCCACAGCCGCCAAAGCGATGGGGGCAGATGGTTATGTAATACATTCACCAGAAGATTTATTATCACTGGATATCGATAAAATCTGCAAGCAAGGCAAGCCCACTTTGCTGGATGTGAGGATTGACCCGGAAGAAGTGCCGCCTATTGGGATGCGTACGGATGCGTTAAGAAGCTACGGACAATCAGAGGATCCTGATGACTGAAACAATTACCTCCAAAATTTGGGAGGAGGTGGCAGAGGAGGATAATCCCTTTGCCGCCAAAGCCTGTTATTGCTCTGGATATGATGTTTACGGCGATCTGCTCGGCAAGGCCAGTTGGTCAGAGTATATATATCTTTTATTCAAGCTGGAAAAACCGACTCGGCAGCAAGCGGCACTTTTGGAAGGGCTGGCAGTTGTACTGGCCAATCCGGGTTTGAGAGACCATTCCGTAAGAGCTGCCATGAATGCGGGAGTGGGTGGCTCCACCCATGCGTCCGCACTAATGGCAGCAATAGCCGTGGGTGCCGGTAATCTGGGCGGTGGTCGAGAGGTGTATTGGGCCGCTCAGTATTTCCAGAAGTGTGACCGTCAAACAGATCAGTGGTCAGCCACACTGGAGCACTTTTCTGCGCAGGAAGTTGAAGTATGGCCCGAGCGAGAACATATCCCGGGGTTTGATCCCAATGGCTCCGTATGCCCGTTGCCGATAAAGCAATCCTTATCCTATTTGTTGTCTATTTACCCTGAACCCGAAAGCCACTTGCAGTGGCTTTTTAACAGTCGGGAAAGCCTGGAAACTGCAACCGGGTACCCATTGTCGATGCCCGGTGTGGCGGCAGCGGTGTTTCTGGATTTGGGCTTGAGTGCTGAACAGGCAGAGATGCTGTATATGATCCTGAGATTGCCAGGGGCTGCGGTTCACGCACTGGAGCAGGAAAAGAATGGGTGGCGAAAATATCCGTTTTTTGGTGAAGGACTTGTGCTTAAAGACGACCCAGATTCTGTTCCTGAAAAGAGATAACTAAAAATGTCTGTAGATAGGCTTAAAAGGTTCGAAGATTATTGGGAAACAACCATGGGGGCTTGCTTTCCGGGAGAAAGGGTAGTTCTTAGAGGAAAAGACTTATTTGATGAGGCATACGAGTCTGGCTGGTTAAGCCTGTTATTGTATGGAATTACAGGGAAGGAATTTAACGAAACTGATCTTGAAATGATGGAAGCCATGATAGCACTCTGTGGCAGCTATCCCGACCCTAGAATCTGGAATAACCGTGTCTCTGCATTGACAGGAACGTCGAGATCAACAGCCAGTTTGGGGTTCGCAGCCGCCGCAGCTGTGACCGAAGCTCAAATTTACGGCCATGGAGCAGTTCTTAAAGCTACAGAATTTCTGGAAGAAGGTGTTAAAAGAGTTGAAGATGATAACAAAATTGCTGAATTTTCCCTTTCCTGGATGAAAAAAGAGAGACGAATTCCTGGTTTTGGGCGCCCAATCACAGATATTGATGAGAGGATCGAGCCACTATTGCGTATTGCCAAGCGCTTGGGGGTAGATAAAAAGCCACATGTGGTGTTTGCGTTAAAAGTTGAAAGTTATTTAAAAAATAGCCGATATAAGCAAGGAATGAATGCAGCAGGGCTTGTTTGTGCTCTTGCAGCGGATATGGGAGTAACAATGAGAGACTTCTATATGATTTCCTGGCTTTCATTTCTAGGGGGCTTTTTCCCATGCTATATCGACGCAGTGAATAAGCCTGAAGGTGCTTTTTTTCCGCTTTCGTGCAAAAGAATCAATTATGTAGGCAAGGGACGCAGAACTTGGTAGGGGAATAATAATGAAACTGACACCTGGTTTGAGTTTTCTGGCTTTTTCTTTGTCAGGCTCTTTGGCGTTCGCAGGAAGTGAGTATGACTCTGAATTTTTTGAAGACTTTGGGGATGACGAAGATTTAATCAGTATTGCCACTGGCTACGAAAAACCCATATCAAAGGCACCGGCTGTTGCCACTGTTATAACCGCTAATGATATTCGCAGAATGGGTGCAACAGATATTGATGATGTCCTTGAAACGGTTCCTGGCTTGCATGTGGCGAGGGATAGTGTGGGCTACAACCCCATTTACACTTTTCGCGGTATCTATTCATCTCTCAATCCTCAAGTGTTAATGCTCATAAATGGAGTGCCTTTTAAGAGCCTTTTTCAGGGTGATCGTCACCTGGTTTGGCTGGGATATCCCGTAGAAAATATTTCCCGTATCGAAATTATTCGTGGTCCCGGCTCTGCGGTTTATGGTGCCGATGCTTTTTCTGGTGTGATCAATATTATTACCAAACAAGGTGATGAGGCAGAAGGATTGCAGTCGGGTATCCGAGCAGGCAGCTTTGACACAACCGAAGCATGGCTTTCCTATGGCGGCAGCATAGACAATTTCAAGTATCTGTTTAGTCTGGAGTATGAGGATTCAGATGGCCAGCGCGAGCTGATTGATGCGGACGCCCAGTCAATACTCGACTTTATAGGTGGCACATCCCTCAGCCTGGCTCCCGGCCCTGTCAGCCTGGGGCGAGAGGTTTATGATTTTCGTGCTGATATCAGCTGGGGTTCCTGGCGTTTTCAGGTGGATTATCAAAACCGTGAAGGCCAGGTTGGTGCAGGTATCGCACAGGCTCTTGATTCAAACGGCCTCGTGTCCAGTGATCGCTATGGTGTGTCTATTGGATACAAGGAAACAGATCTTGCACAAGATTGGCAGTTGGATGCTCAAGCCAGTTACCGTTCAACCACTCAAGAGGTGGAGCAGGATATCCTGCTGTTCCCCGCGGGTTCCACCGGCGGTTTATCCCCTTTCCCGTTTCCCAACGGTATTATTGGCAATCCCGAGGTCTTTGAGCATCACTTTTATTTTGATGCTTCGGCGTTGTACACCGCGTTCAGTGACCATGAAATTCGTGTGGGCACAGGTTATTACCTGGGGGACTTATTTCGTGTACGAGATGAGCGTAATTTTGGTGTTGATGCTTCTGGCTTGCCGATTATTCCCGGTTCACCGGTGGTGGATGTCAGCGATACCCCCTTTGCCTTTATCACCGAAGGCGCCCGCACCAACAAATATCTGTTTATTCAGGATATCTGGCACCTGGACAACGACTGGGAGCTGACCGCGGGTATCCGTTATGACGACTATTCGGATTTTGGCAGTACGGTCAATCCCCGTTTGGCACTGGTGTGGTCCACCAGCCATAACCTGACCACCAAATTCCTCTACGGTCAGGCATTTCGTGCGCCTTCTTTTGGGCAGACCCGTGCTATTAATAATCCAGCTGTTTTGGGCAATCCCAATTTGACGCCGGAGGAGCTGGAAAGCTACGAGCTGGCGTTTGACTACAAGCCTTCGCTGGATATGCATCTGGACGCCAACCTGTTTTTCTACCGCTGGGACGACATCATTCTGTTTGAGCCAGACCCGGCCGGCCGCCGGGCCCAGAATGCCGGTGAGCAGTCCGGCTATGGCCTTGAGTTGAATGCCGAATGGGAAGTGTCCGATCAATTTACCCTGTCGGGCAACCTGTCCTGGATCGACACCACTGATGAACGCACTGGCACCTCAGCGGGCAACTCACCGGAACAGCAAATTTACCTGCGCTCTGACTGGCAACTGGCCCCGGGCTGGCACCTTAATGTGCAAGCCAACTGGGTAGCGGGCCGCGAGCGGGTGGCAGTAGATATTCGCCCGGAAATTGATGATTATCTGATCGTGGATTCCACCTTGCGCTTTGCCCCTGATAATCGCGATTGGGAATTTGCCCTGATTGTCAAAAACCTGTTTGACGAAGATGCCCGCGAGCCCTCTCCCGGTGGCGATATCACTGCCATACCTGTACCTTTGCCCGCTTTTATACCCAATGATCTGCCCTTGGCCGGGCGCGCCGTATTTGGAGAGTTTCGCTATCGTTTTGGGCAGTAATTGTTTTGGGTGGTGATTGTTCTGGGTGGTAGCTGTTGCTCGGTATTTTGAACACTTAGGTGGTTTTTAATAATAAATCCATCATGGATGAAAAGCTGTATCGTGTGTAATTGGTTATTAAATTTTTTTGGAAAACAATCTTTCCAGTTGTTGCTGCTGGCGCTGGCGGTATTTCTGTGCCCGGCGATTTTGGCGGCTGAGGAGCCTGTGCTGGCCATTGTTTCTGTGGCGGGCAAGCGCGGTGTGCCGCCGGTTTTTGAAGATGTTATCAAAGGTGTGGAAACTGGCTTTTCCGGAGAGGTAAAAAACTACACATTAAAACCCGATTTTTCCCAGTCACGCCTGTTGGACGATCTGCGTTCAGACGGGGTAACCGGAGTTGTGGTTTTGGGGGGCACTGGCAGAAAAGTAGCCGCCATGCTCAGCTCGGAGTATCCAGTGGTGATGGGAGCCGTGTCGTCGGTTCCGGTGAAGGGTGTTGGTGGCGTGGTGCTACAGCCATCCAGCAAAGTCGTCTTCGAATACCTGAACAAACTGGCGCCAGATGTCAGCGCCTTACACTTGATTTATGACCCCAAAAAACACGCTGAGGCGCTTTCCAGCGTGGAAAAGTCCAGCGCACCGATCAAAATTGACCTTTTGCCTCACGCCAGCTCCCAAAGCCAGCAGACCCAAAAAGCCATTGAAGATTCACTGTCCAGCGGCGGCAAGGCGCGCAGTGCTATCTGGGTTATGCTGGGCACCAAATTTGATACGGCGATCAAGGAAAATCTGATTAAAAACAGCTGGGGTCAGCCAGTGGTGCCGTTCCACTATACGGTGAACTCCAAGGATATCGAACTGTTCCCGTTTATCCTGCTTCCAGACTGGCAAGGCCTGGGGCAGCAGTTGGCGCACATGTCCAGTCAGCGTCTCAACGGTCAGTCTGCGCAAGTGGCCGAGCTGCAGAGCGTAAAGCTCTGGGTTAACCAGAAGAAAAGCCGCCACTTCGGTTTGAAGCTGGATAGTGACATTCGCGCAAAAATTGATTTTACCTTCCGGGATTGAGCGTATGGGCACATATAAAAATAGTGCATTTTTGCAAGTGCCCGTATGAAACCCGTAACCATCAAAAGCGGATAAACAATTGTCTGATCCTGAATCCATATTTCAGAAAATGGGTTTTCGCCGACAGCTTGCCCTGGCTGTTATAGCCGGTGTGCTGATATTGGCACTGGTGACTTCACTGGTCGTTTCCAAAACGGCTACCGATACCATTCGCGAAAAATTGCTGGAGCAGAGCGGCCAGCTAACAGATAACTTTTCCAGTCAGGCTGACTTTGCCCTGCTGTCCTCTACCCGCCAGGTGGCCAGCAACGCCATTGACCTGGTAATGGGGTATGAAAACGTCGATGGTGCGGCCATTTACAAAGCCAATGGCAGCCGCTATGAATACCGCCAAAATGGGCAGCTTTTGCGCAGCTATTTGTTTGACGACATCACCGACAATGCACTTTTGCTCCATGAAGAAGGTGACCACTGGCACTTTGCCGCGCCGGTTCACAGTGTGGACGACTCCATGGTGGAGTTTGGCGAAGAGCCTATTCGCGAACTGGTGGGCTACGTTGTTCTGGTGGTGGACAAAAGTCTGCTGGATGCCATGTTCCGGGATATTTTGCGCAACAACACCCTGGCATCACTGGGGGTGGCCACACTGCTGCTGCTGGCGTTGCTGGGGCTTGCCAGCAAACTGACCAAACCGCTGGAATATCTGTCGTCGATTATGCGCCGCGCCGAAGATGGTGAGAAAAAACTGCGTGCGGAAATGTCTGGCCCCAAGGACATTGTCGATATGCAGCACGCCTTCAATACCATGATGACGGTGTTGGAAAATCGCGAAATACAATTGTTGCAAGCCAAAGACGCGGCGCTGGAATCCGCCCGTGTAAAAGGCGAATTCGCCGCCAATGTCAGCCATGAACTTCGCACCCCCATGAATGCCATTCTCGGCATGCTCGATCTGCTGATGACCATGGGGCTGTCGCCCAAGCAGGTGGAGTATGTGGAGACCGCCAAATCGTCCGGTGAAATTCTGTTGAGCCTGATCGACGATGTTCTGGATTTCTCCAAGGTGGAATCCACTGCTATGACCCTTAACAAAGAGGAGGTGTTTGTTGAGGACTTGCTGGACGAGGTGGTTAGCCTGCTGTCCAGCAATGCGGTCAAGCAGAAAGTGGAGCTGGGGTATGTTTGCGCCGTTAATATTCCCCAGCACATACGCATCGACAGCACACGCCTGCGCCAGGTGTTGATCAACCTGATTGGCAATGCCATCAAGTTTACCCAGCAGGGGGAGGTGTCTGTCTGGCTGAGGCTGGGTGAAGATCGGGTCAGTGGCGAACAGCAACTGCAATTTGACGTGCGCGATACCGGTATTGGTATCGCCCCGGAAGCTCAGGAGCGCATTTTCGACGCCTTTACCCAGGCGGATTCCTCCACCACTCGCGAATATGGCGGCACAGGCCTGGGGCTTGCTATCAGCCGCCGCATTGTCAACTTGATGGGGGGCGAAATGTCCCTTGCCAGCGAGCTTGGCAAAGGCAGCACCTTCAGTTTTACCCTGCCTTTATTGAGTGATGACATTCTCAGCCAACCCAGTGCGGACAAACCGTTGCCGGAAGAACTTTCCAACCTGCAGATATTGTCTATCAATAGCAGCGGTGTGGCTCGGGAGTTTCTGGCAGCGAGGCTGGGAGGCTGGGGAGTTGAGCACGCCGCATTGGACAATGGCATGGAAGGGCTCGACTTGGTGCGCAGCCGCCTGGCGCTTAATGAAGCCCCTCAGATGCTGATTCTGGATGAAGAACTTGCCGGCATCAAGGCGCTGGATTTTATCAAGCTGCTCAGCGACAGTCCGGCCGCCGATCAGGTGCAGCTGATTGTGCTGGTCAACCCTTGGAGTGAATACCAGGCTCTGTATCCGGATGCGGTGGTGCAACTGCCCAAGCCACTGCGTACCGGTGTGTTGTATGAAGCGCTGAGGGCCCTTGCCGGCGTTGCCCAGGCTGTTGAGCCAGCGCCAGTTGCGGCGGTTGTCAGTCACTTTGGCAAGCGAGTGTTGGTGGCCGATGACAACCGCGCCAATCAGCAAGTGGCTGTGGGCATGCTGGAACGCCTGGGCTGCGAAGTGCTGGTGGCAGAGAGCGGCGAGCAGGCGCTCAACAAAGTGGTGCGCGAACAGGTGGACCTGGTGTTTATGGATTGCCAGATGCCGGTGATGGACGGCTATGAAGCCACCGCCCGTATTCGTCGCCTGGAAGACAGTGCAAGCGGCAATGCCCTGCCGATCATTGCCATGACCGCCAACAACAGCGAAGGCGAGGAGGAGCGCTGTCGCAATGCGGGCATGGATGACTTCCTGCCCAAACCGCTGCGCTTGCAGGAGCTTGAAATCACCCTGCAGCGCTGGCTAGAACCGGAGGCGTACAATCCGCCCGCCAGCGATCCGGCCCCGGCAGAAGTGAAAAAATCCATGGAGGTCACACTGGATCTGGCCATTATGGACGAGCTGCGCCACAGTGTTGGCGAGGTGGTGGACTCCATGATCCAGGCCTTCCTGGAAGATACCCCGGTTTACCTGCAATCCCTCAAACACGCCTCCGCCGACCGCGATGCCAAACAGGTGCGCGAGTTGGCTCATATGCTCAAGGGTAGTGCCTCCAACTTTGGTGCCGACCGGGTGGTTGCCCTCAGTCGTTCTGTCGAGGACTTGGCCAAGGCCGATGATCTGGAGCCGGTGGTGGATGTGGTGGCCGAACTGGTGGAAGCCTACAGGGAGTTGAGCCGGGCCCTGGAGCAGCAATTGAGCGATACCGCCACCAGCAACCAGAAAGCCCGGAGCAACGGCACCGGCTATAGCGTACTTATTGCTGACGACGACCGCTCCATGCGCATGGCATTGCGCAACGCGCTGGAAGCGGACGACTACAGCATTGAAGAAGCCACCAACGGCGAACACGCACTGGCCACCTGCCGCCGCAAAATGCCGGACCTGATCCTGATCGATGCGCTGATGCCGGAAGTCGACGGCTTCCAGGCCTGCGAGCAGATTCGCGAATTGCCCAACGGTTCAGAAATTCCCATCCTGATGATTACCGGTCTGGAAGACGAAAAATCCATCGTCAAAGCCTTTACTGCCGGAGCCAGTGACTACATTCCCAAACCGGTTCATTTCTCGGTGATGCGCCAGCGGGTAGCGCGTTTGTTGCAGGCCAGCAAAGCCGAGCAGCACGTCAAGAAAATGGCCTACCACGACCCCCTGACCGGACTGCCCAACCGCGCCAGCCTGATGCAACAACTGCGCCCCATGATCAACCGGGCGTTGCTCAATAGCGAGATGGTGGCGGTGCTGTTCCTGGACCTGGACCGCTTTAAAATGATCAACGACTCCCTGGGGCACGATGCCGGTGACCTGCTGTTGAAAGCGGTGGCAGACCGGATACGGCGCTGCCTGCGGGAACAGGATTTTGTCGCCCGCCTGGGCGGTGATGAATTTACCGTGGTGCTGGAAGGGCTGCACAACGCCAACGTAGCGGCCACTGTCGCGCAGAAAATCTGCGACAGCCTGAGCGAACCCTTTGTGTTCCTGCAACAAAAAATGTTTATCACCACCAGTGTCGGTATATCCCTGGCTCCGAAGGATGGTGAAGACGTGGGCGCGCTGATCAAACACGCGGACTCCGCCATGTTCCGCGCCAAAGAAAAGGGCAACAGCTACTGCTTCTACGAGCAGGGTATGGAAGATGAGGTCTATCGCCGTCTGGAGCTGGAGCGCGAGCTGCGCAACGCCCTGGAAGAAGATCACCTGCAACTGTACTACCAGCCCAAATTGGATGCCCAGAGTGGCGAAGTGGTCTCGGCGGAGGCGTTAGTGCGCTGGCAACACCCGGAGCGCGGCCTGCTGATGCCGGATAAATTTATCCCTCTGGCGGAGGAATCCGGGTTGATTACCGAACTCGGTGACTGGGTGCTGCGGGCGGCCTGTAAACAGATTCATCAGTGGCAAACAATGGGCCACGACCTGAAAGTAGCGGTGAATATTTCCGGTCGTGAAATACAATCAGAAGGTTTGCAGCAGCGCCTGGAAGATACTCTGGCGCAGTGCCAGGTGCCACCACATCTGCTGGAACTGGAAATCACCGAAAGCATGCTGCTGGAAGAAAACAACTATATTATCGACACCCTGAACGACATCAAGGCCACCGGCATTACTCTCGCCATCGATGACTTTGGCAGTGGCTATTCCTCCTTCAATTACCTGAAACACATGCCGGTAGACACCCTGAAAATCGACCGCGCCTTTATCAACGACCTGGAAGAAAGCGACAAATCCGGCCGTGCCATTGTCGCTGGCATCATCGCCCTGGCGGATAACCTGGGGCTGGAAACCGTGGCTGAAGGGGTGGAAACCGAGGAACAGCGGCACATGCTCAAAGAGCTGGGTTGTAACCTGTTGCAGGGCTTTCTGTTCAGCAAGGCAATACCGGCGGGAGAGTTTACCGAGCGCTTTCTCCGTTTAGAGGACAGAAGGCAGAAGGCAGAGGACAGAAAAAACAAGACAGAGGGTGGGGAAATTTTGTAAGCTGCGCGGCTTTGTGTATCTGTAGTTGCCCATGAGCCAGTTTTTCTCCATACACCCGGACAATCCTCAGCCGCGCCTGATTCGACAGGCGGTGGAAATCATTCACGCCGGTGGTGTAATCGCCTATCCCACAGACTCCGCCTACGCCCTGGGCTGCCATATTGGAGACAAGAGGGCGCTGGACAAAATCCGCGCTATCCGTCAGCTGGAAAAACGCCACAATTTCACCCTGGTGTGTCGTGACCTGTCGGAACTGGCCAGCTACGCCAAAGTGGACAACGTGCGCTACCGCTTGTTGAAAGGGTTGACCCCGGGGCCTTACACCTTCGTGTTGCAGGCCACGTCGGAAGTCCCCCGGAGATTGATGCACCCCAAGCGTAAAACCGTGGGCCTGCGAGTGCCGCAAAACAACGTGGCACTGGCGCTGTTGGAAGAGCTGGGGGAGCCGTTGATGAGCGTTACCCTGCAACTGCCTGGCGACGAATACCCGCTCACCGACCCCTACGACATCCGCGACCTGCTGGAACACCGCATCGACCTGGTAATCGACGGCGGTTACTGCGGCCTGGAACCCACCTCGGTGGTGGATATGGTGGACGACAGCCCGCAAATTCTTCGCCGGGGAATGGGGGATGTCAGCCTTTTTGAAGGCTGACAGGACGCCTCTCCGAGGCTACAGGTCGCCCCTGTGGGGCTTACAGGACGGGCTGCGCCCTACAGGAAACAGGGGGGCAGTTTCTGTATCCTGTAGGGCGCAGCCCGTCCTGTATCCTGTTACCTGCTGCTGTATAATCCCCATTTTTCGTCAACCGGTAAAACCTTTGAACGATTCTCCTATCATCGACAGCGAACCAAAACCGCAGCTTTCTCCCAGCCAGGAAGAAATGCCTTTCGCCATGGTGTATGGCGAAGCGGTGACGGATTTGCCCAAAGACCTTTACATTCCGCCGGAAGCACTGGAAGTGATACTGGAGGCGTTTGAAGGCCCGCTGGATTTACTGCTGTACCTGATCAAGCGCCAGAATATCGATATTCTGGAAATCAATGTGGCGGAAATCACCCGTCAGTACATGGCTTACATCGAACTGATGGAGGCCATGCATTTTGAACTGGCGGCGGAATACCTGCTGATGGCGGCTATGCTGGCGGAAATCAAATCCCGCATGCTGTTGCCGCGCCAGGAAGAAATTGAAGACGAAGACGACCCCCGCGCCGAACTGATTCGCCGTTTGCAGGAATACGAGCGCTTTAAACAGGCCGCAGAAGATATAGATGAATTACCCAGAGTAGGGCGGGATACCTTTATCGCCTCCGCCAAGGAGCCGGATCGCAGTTGCGAGCGCCCGCACCCGGAAGTCTCCATGCAGGAACTGCTGCTGGCCCTGTCGGAAGTGATGCGTCGGGCTGAAATGTTTGAAAGCCACCAGGTGCAGCGGGAATTGTTGTCGACACGCGAGCGCATGACCGAAGTGCTGGCACGGCTCAAAGGCCAGCAATTCGTGCCTTTCGTCAGCCTGTTTACCGCCCACGAAGGCCGTGTTGGTGTGGTGACCACCTTCCTGGCGGTGATGGAACTGATCAAGGAATCGCTGGTGGAAATCGTGCAGAGCGAGCTGTTTGGCCCAATACATGTCAAGGCAAGAGCCGCTTGATGAGGCTTGTTACTGATTTGTCATTCTGAGTGTAGCGAAGACAAATTGGCAGGAATGCCAATTTGGGCGTCGAAGACGGCTCGTAGAGCCGAGCACCAAGGAAGGTGCGAGTCAATCTCTTCTTCGCACTTCGCTATACTCAGGATGACGCGCAGAAAAGATTGTTTTTATGGATACCAATATCAACATTACCCGACTGAAAAACATTATCGAAGGCGCACTGCTGGCAGCGGCGCGGCCGCTGGATATTCCCCACATCGAACAACTGTTTGAAGAAGATGCCTGCCCCGACCGCGACGACATTCGCGCTGCACTGGAAGAAGTGGCAGTGGATTGCGCTGGCCGCGGTTTTGAACTGAAAAAAGTCTCCAGCGGTTATCGTTTCCAGGTGCGTCAGGAGCTGTCCCAGTGGGTCAACCGCCTGTGGGAAGAAAAGCCACAGAAGTATTCTCGCGCCATGCTGGAAACCCTGGCGTTAATCGCCTATCGCCAGCCCATTACCCGTGGTGATATTGAAGAAATTCGAGGGGTGTCGGTAAGCTCGCAGATCATCAAAACCCTGCAAGAACGCGAGTGGATACGGGTGGTTGGCCATCGGGATGTGCCCGGGCGACCCTCACTGTATGCCACCACCAAACAGTTTCTCGATTACTTTAATCTGTCCAGCCTGGAAGAATTGCCGACACTGGGGGACCTTCGCGACCTGGAAGATATCGACCCGGAACTGACGCTGGATATCGATCAACCCCAAGTGGACACGGAACAGCAGCCCACTGAGGCAGATGTGGATGAAAGCCCGGTCGATCACAGCGAGGCACCAACTCCGGAACAGCACGATAACAACCCGGACAGGCGCGACGATGTCTGAAGCAACGGTTACCGAAAAGCTGCAAAAAGTATTGGCCGCTGGCGGGCTTGGTTCCCGCCGGGCGCTGGAACAGTGGATTGCCGATGGCCGCGTGCAGGTCAATGGCAAGGTGGCCACCCTGGGAGACCGGGTGGCCACCGACGACAGTATTCAGGTGGATGGCAAACCCTTTGCCCGCAAATCCGCCGACACCCGCCTGCGGGTGCTGCTGTATAACAAGCCCCTGGGGGAAATCTGTACCCGCAACGACCCGGAAGGCCGCCCCACGGTATTTGATAGACTGCCAAAACTGATGGGGGAACGCTGGGTGTCTGTGGGCCGCCTGGACATCAATACCAGTGGCTTGCTGCTGTTTACCAACGATGGCGAACTGGCCAATAAACTGATGCACCCCAGCAGCCAAATTGACCGGGAATATCTGGTGCGAGTGCACGGAGATGTGTCGGAAGACAGCCTTAAAAAACTCCGCGAAGGGGTGCTGTTGGAAGATGGCATGGCCAAATTTTCCGATATCGTCCCCGGTGAAGCCAACGGCGCCAACCGCTGGTTTACCGTGGCCTTGATGGAGGGGCGCAACCGGGAAGTACGCCGCCTGTGGGAATCGCAGGATGTGGAAGTTAACCGCCTCAAGCGAGTGCGCTTCGGGCCCATATTTTTCCCGTCCTACCTGCGCGAAGGCCAGTGGATCGACCTGGAGCCGCAAGACATCAAGGCCCTGTGTCGACAGGCGGGCATCGACAAAGTACGCATTGCCAGTCTTACCCCCCAAGAGCGCAAAAACCGCGAACGCCAGGAACAGCGCCTGCGGGCCAAAGGCCGCAAAAACTGAATAACCCCGCTAACGCGCAGTCTCGTAGGGCGGATTAGCGCAGCGTAATCCGCCGTTTGCTTGGTATGTTGGTCTAGCCATATTTACTGTGCATCTATGCTTTCCCCCGAAACCCCTTTACTCTCCGGCCCCATCAAGTACAAATAAGCCGGCATTATGTCTTCCGGAGTTGGCAATGTGCCCGGGTCTTCCGCCGGGTAAGCACCGGCGCGCATGGCGGTGCGGGTGGCGCCGGGGTTGATGCAGTTCACCCGGATATGACCAATGCCCTCGACTTCTTCGGCCAGCACTTGCGCCAGGCCTTCGGTGGCAAATTTTGATACTGCGTAAGCCCCCCAGTAGGCGCGGCCCGTGCGCCCGACGCTGGAGCTGGTAAAAATCACCGATGCGTCTTTCGATTTTTCCAACAGCGGCAGTAAGGCTTTGGTCATGGCAAATCCGGCGGTCACATTTACCTGCATTACCTGCTGCCAGGTGCTGAGTTTGTAATTGGTGATGGGAGTGCGCTGCCCCAGCAGGCCGGCGTTGTGCAGCAGGCCATCAATGCGTCCGCATTCTTCGAACAACTTGTCGGCCATTTCGGAGTAGTGGTCCTCTGTGGCGCTTTCCAGGTCCAGAGGGAAAATGGCCGGTTGTGGGCCGCCAGCGGCGACGATGTCATCGTACACCTGTTCCAGTTTGGCTGTGGTTCTGCCCACCAGAATCACTTCGGCACCGCAGCTGGCAAAGGTGAGCGCGGCAGTGCGGCCAATGCCGTCACCGGCGCCAGTTACCACAATAATGCGGTTGGCCAGGCAATCGTGGGCGGCCTGATAATTTTGTGCAGTGGCACTTTCGGTCATAACAGTTTTTCCACAATGGGCAGTAAGTCTTCGGATTGATGGGCAATGTAATTCGCCTGCCAGTGGCTGACATCTTCATCCGGGTTCAGGTAGCCGTAGGCGGCGGCGATGGTGGTGGCCCCGGCATTGCGGCCTGCCTCTATATCCCGTAAATGATCGCCCACCATCAGGGTATTCTGTGCCTGACAGCCAATCTGCTGGCAGGCCAGATGTACCGATTCCGGGTGGGGTTTGGTGTTGGTAACGTGATCTGGACAGACCACCGCGGCCGGTTTCAGGTTCAGGCCGGCAACGATAGGGGTGGTGTAAAGCACCGGTTTGTTGGTGACTATGCCCCAGGGGATAGTGTGTGCCTCAAGGCGGGCGAGCAATCTGTCCAGGCCGGGAAACAGCCGGGTTTTGTTGGTTAATCTGTCGATGTACAAATCCAGCAATCGCTGTCGCAACGGGTCGAAGGCCGGATCGTCAACGGCAAGTTGAAAAGCGGTTTCCACCAGCCCAACAGAGCCGTGTGAAACTGCGCTGCGCACCTGGGAATAATCCATGGTGGCGCGATTTTCTTCCCGCAGCAGTTGATTCACCACATCGGTAAAGTCCAGAGCGGTGTCCAGCAGGGTACCGTCCAGGTCAAAAAGTACAGCGTCGATTTTTGGCATGTTGTTCTCTTTTTACTCTGTCATTCTGAACGCGGCGAAGAATCTCAGTGTTGCAGCCACTATTGAGACCCTTCGCTGCGCTCAGGATGACGGGTTGGAGACTATTCGGGTTTACGAGAGTGAATCAGATAATTTACCCCCACATCCCGGTTATCCAGCCGATAGGTTTTGGTAAGCGGGTTGTAGGTCATGCCGGTCATATGCTCGATACTCAGTCCCGCTTTTCTGGCCCAGTTTCCCAGTTCTGAGGGGCGAATAAATTTGCTGTATTCGTGGGTGCCTTTGGGCAGCAGCTTGAGTACATATTCAGCTCCCAGTATGGCCAACAGGTAGGCTTTGGGGTTGCGGTTGATGGTGGAGAAATACACATGGCCACCAGGTTTGACAAGTTGTGTGCAGGCGGTAATAACCGATGCCGGGTCGGGCACGTGTTCCAGCATTTCCAGGCAGGTAACAACGTCGTATTCACCGCCTTGTTCAGTGGCCAGTTGCTCGGCGGTAATTTGCTGATAATCCACGACAATACCGCTTTCCAGTGCGTGCAGTTTGGCGACATTGAGTGGCGCTTCGCCCATATCGATGCCGGTAACCCGTGCGCCCCGTTGCGCCAGTGATTCACTTAAAATACCGCCGCCACAGCCCACATCCAGCACTTTTTTACCCGCCACCGGCGAGTGTTGGTCAATCCAGTTGGCGCGCAGCGGGTTGATGTCGTGCAGGGGCTTGAATTCGCTGTTCGGGTCCCACCAGCGAGAGGCGAGGGCTTCAAACTTTGCGACTTCGGAATTATCTACATTGAGTTCTGACATATCTTCGCTTCGTTTTTAATAGAGTTTACAGGGCGCGCTGCGCGCTTACAGGTGACAGGATACAGGGAGGGCGGAGCGGGCCTGTAACCTGTAAGGGCGAAGCCCGCCCTGTTACCTGTTGACTATCTTTTGCTGCCATTCTTTTGTTCTGGCAATGATTTCTTGTTGATCCAGCGTGGTTAGCTCTCGTTCCCGCAACAATGCCTTGCCATTCACCCAGACATGGCTCACCCGGTGGCTGCATTCGCTGTACACCAGTTGCGATAGCGGGTTGTACAGGGGGTGGGCTTCCAGTTCGTCCAGGCGCACAGCGGTCAGGTCCGCCGCTTTGCCCACTTCTATACTGCCAATGCGGTCGGCCATGCCCAGCGCTTTGGCGCCATTAAGAGTGGCCATGCGCAGGGCGCTGTGGGCATTCAGTGCGCTGGCGTCGCCGCTGATGCCTTTGGCTAACAGTGCGGCGGTTTTCAATTCACTCAACAGGCTCAGGTCGTTATTGCTGGCGGCGCCATCGGTGCCCAGTGCCACGTTGATGCTGTTATCCAGTAATCGCTGAACCGGGCACAGGCCGCTGGCCAGTTTGAGGTTGGATTCCGGACAGTGGATCACATGGGCGCCACTGTTTTGCAACAGCGTCAGATCGTTGTCGTTCAGCTGGGTCATATGCACGCACTGGGTTAGTGGCGACAAGGCTCCCAGCTGATTGATGCGCTCGATTGGGCGCAGGCCACTGTTGCTTTTTTCGTCGCTGATTTCCTGGGCGGTTTCGTGCAGATGAATATGAATGGGTGTCGCCAGTTCCTCGGAATAGGTGGCGACTTTTTGCAGGGGCTCGTCGGAAATGGTGTAGGGCGCGTGAGGGCCAAAGGCAATCTGAATCAGGTTGTCGTTTTTGTGGTCATCCCGCAGCGCCAGGCCTTTGTGTATGTAATCGTCGGGCCCGCTGCCCCAATTGCTGGGGAAGTCGAATACCGGAAAGGCTACCTGGGCGCGCATACCGGTGCGGCTGGCGGCTTCGGCAATGGCCTCCGGAAAAAAATACATGTCGGCAAAACAGGTGGAGCCACTGCGGATCATCTCCGCCATGGCCAGGTTGGTGCCGTCACGGACAAAGCGCTGGTCTACCCACTGCTGTTCCGCTGGCCAGATATGATCGCTGAGCCAAGTGTGCAGTGGCTGATCATCTGCATAGCCGCGCAACAGGCTCATGGCAGCGTGGCCGTGGGCGTTTACCAGGCCGGGAATCAGCAAATGCTCGTCAAGGTCAACGGTTTCGCTGGCAGTATATTGATTGGCGGCTTCTTTCTGGGTGGTGATGGCGATAATTTCACCGCGCGCAATCACCACAGCACAGTCTTGCAATAACTGGTTGCGGGGAACCACCGGCGCCAGCCAGCGAGCGTTGATAATCAGGTCCACGGGGGTGGGGATCATAGTGCTTTTCTGCGTGTTGACGAAGCGCGCAGTATACAGGTGGAAGGACACAGGATACAGGTGACAGGACGCGCTTCGCGCTACAGGAACACCCCTGTAACCGGTAAGGGCGAAGCCCGTTCTGTCAGCAGGCAAAGCCTGCGTCCTGTTACCTTTTTTATGCTATTATCCCGCGCTTGTGTCTGGCCTCTATCGGGTCATAAAAAATCATAAGGAATACACAAAAGCATGGGTGATATCGCCAAAGAAATCCTGCCGGTAAATATCGAGGACGAGCTGCGTCAATCCTATCTGGATTACGCCATGAGCGTGATCGTCGGTCGGGCCTTGCCGGATGTGCGCGACGGTCTCAAACCGGTGCACCGCCGGGTTCTGTTCGCCATGAACGAACTCAAGAACGACTGGAACAAGGCCTACAAAAAGTCCGCCCGTGTGGTGGGTGATGTGATTGGTAAATACCACCCTCACGGCGATACCGCGGTGTACGACACCATTGTGCGCATGGCCCAGGATTTCTCCCTGCGCTACCCGCTGGTGGACGGCCAGGGCAATTTTGGTTCCATCGACGGCGATTCCCCGGCGGCCATGCGCTATACCGAAATCCGCATGGACAAAATCGCCCACTCCCTGTTGGCGGACCTCGACAAAGAAACCGTGGATTTTGTGCCCAACTACGACGGCAACGAGATGATGCCGGACGTGTTGCCCACCCGGGTGCCCAACCTGCTGGTGAATGGCTCCTCCGGTATTGCCGTGGGCATGGCCACCAATATCCCGCCTCACAACCTGGGGGAAGTGATTCGCGCTTGCCTGGCGCTGATTGAAAACGAAGACATCACCATCGACGAATTGATGGAGCACCTGCCGGGGCCGGATTTCCCCACCGGCGCCATTATCAACGGCAAGGCGGGCATTTTGCAGGCCTACCGCACCGGTCGCGGGCGCATTTACATGCGCGCCAAGGCAGAGGTGGAAACCGACGCCAAGGGCAAAGAGCGCATCATTATTCACGAAATTCCCTATCAGCTGAACAAGGCGCGTTTGATTGAGAAAATCGCCGAGCTGGTAAAAGAGAAAAAGATCGAAGGCATTTCCGAACTGCGCGATGAGTCTGACAAAGACGGTCTGCGGGTGGTTATTGAAATCAAGCGCGGCGAAATGGGCGATGTGGTGCTCAACAACCTGTACGCGCAAACCCAGCTGGAAACTGTTTTTGGCATCAATACAGTGGCGCTGGTGGACGGCCAGCCCAAGCTGCTCAACCTGAAAGAGCTGCTGGAAAACTTTGTTCGCCACCGCCGCGAAGTGGTAACCCGCCGCACCGTTTACCTGCTGAGAAAAGCCCGGGAGCGCGGCCATATTCTCGAAGGCCTGGCGGTGGCCATTGCCAATATCGACGAAGTGATCGAACTGATCAAATCCTCGCAATCCCCGGCGGAAGCCAAAGAAGCCTTGATTGCCCGTGGCTGGGCGTCCGGCAAGATCAGCGAATTCCTGCAGCGTGCCGGCGCCGATGCCTGCCGCCCGGAAGAACTGTCAGACAAATTTGGCCAGCGGGATGGCATGTACTATCTGTCGCCGGAACAGGCTCAGGCCATTCTGGAGCTGCGCCTGCACCGCCTCACCGGTATGGAGCACGACAAACTGCTGGCGGAGTATCAGGACAAACTGGCGGAGATTGCCGAGTACCTGGGTATTCTGGCGAGCCCCGAGCGGCTGATGGAAGTGATTCGCGAAGAACTGGACGCCATTGTCAGCGAGTTTAACGACGAGCGCCGCACGGAAATCATCGAATCCAAGCACGACTTGACCGTGGAAGACCTGATCAGTGAAGAAGACCGGGTAGTGACCATCTCCCACGGTGGCTACGCCAAGACCCAGCCGTTGGATGACTACCAGGCTCAACGCCGTGGCGGTATGGGCAAGTCTGCCACTCAGGTAAAAGACGAAGATTTTATTGAACACCTGCTGATCGCCAACACCCACACCACCATTTTGTGTTTTACCAATGCGGGCAAGGTGTACTGGCTGAAGGTGTACCAGATTCCGGTGGCCGGGCGTCAATCCCGTGGCCGCCCCATGGTGAATCTGTTGCCGCTGGAAGAAGGGGAACGGGTGACCTCCATTTTGCCGGTAGACGAGTACAGCGACGACAAATTTATCTTTATGGCCACCAAATTTGGCACCGTGAAGAAAACCCCGCTGTCCGCCTTCTCCCGCCCCCGCAGCGTGGGCCTGATCGCCCTCGACCTGGTGGACGGCGACCGTCTGGTGGGCACCGCCATCACCAATGGCGACAGCGAAGTGATGCTGTTCAGCTCTGGCGGCAAGGCCATGCGTTTTGCCGAGGGCGATGTGCGTTCCATGGGGCGTATATCCCGCGGTGTGCGCGGTATCCGCCTGCCGGAAGGGGAGCAAGTGCTGTCGCTGATTATTCCTCAGGAGGGCGGCAAGGTGCTGGCGGTATCTGAGCATGGCTACGGCAAGCAAACACCAGTGGAAGACTACCCCACCAAGGGGCGTGGCGGCCTGGGTGTAATCGCCATTCAAAGCTCCGAACGCAACGGCCAGTTGGTGGGTGCCGAGCAAGTGTTTGACGGGGATGAGGTGATGCTGATCTCCGACCAGGGCACCCTGGTGCGCACCCGCTGCGAAGAAATCTCCACTTCGGGTCGCAACACCCAGGGTGTGCGCGTGATTCGCCTTAAAGAAGGCGAGCAACTGGTGGGCCTGGCGCGCATTGAAGAACAGGATGAAAAAACACAAGCTGACACCGAAACTTAACAATTTGTCATGCTGAGCGCAGCGAAGCATCTCTGTACCAGATTTGGAGTTTGAGATACTTCACTGCGCTCAGGATGACGGTAGAGAAACTATGTCCAACGAAAACGAATTGAACGAACTGCGCCAGCAGATCGATGGTATCGATAAAGAATTACTGGCGCTGATCAGCAAGCGCGCCAATTGCGCCCAGCAGGTAGCCGAGGTAAAGCAGGCCGCCGGCGAATCGGTGTTTTACCGCCCGGAGCGGGAAGCCCAGGTATTGCGCAAGGTGCTGGAAAAAAACCAGGGCCCCTTGGACGACGAAGAAATGGCGCGTCTGTTTCGGGAAATCATGTCCGCTTGCCTGGCCCTGGAAGACCCCATCAAGGTTGCCTACCTGGGACCTGAGGGCACCTTTACCCAGCAGGCGGCCATCAAGCACTTTGGCCACTCTGCAGTTACCCTGCCCATGGCAGCCATTGACGATGTGTTTCGTGAAGTGGTGGCCGGTGCGGTGGACTATGGAGTGGTGCCGGTGGAAAACTCCACCGAAGGTGTGGTCAACAACACACTGGACAGCTTTCTGGATTCCAACGTGGGCATCAGCGGTGAAGTGGAATTGCGTATTCACCAGCACTTCCTGATCGGCCCCAACACCAAACCGGAAAATATTACCCGGGTTTACTCCCACGCTCAGTCCCTGGCCCAGTGCCGTTTATGGCTCGATGCCCACTACCCCAGCATCGAACGGGTAGCGGTAAGCAGCAACGGGGAAGCGGCCAAATTTGTTAAAGGGGAGTGGAATTCGGCGGCTATCGCCGGTGATATGGCGGCGGATTTGTTTGAGCTGACCCGCCTGCGTGAAAATATTGAAGACCGCCCGGACAATTCCACCCGCTTCTTTATTATTGGCCGCCAGCAGGTGCCCGCCAGTGGCGACGACAAAACCTCGGTGATTGTCACGGCCAATAACCACGCCGGTGCCCTGCACGACCTGTTGCTGCCGTTTCACAGCGCCGGAATCGACCTGACCCGTATCGAAACCCGCCCATCCCGCACCGCCAAATGGAATTACGTGTTTTTTATCGATTTGAAAGGACACGTGGACGACCCCAACGTGAGTCAGGCATTGGATCAGGTGCGTGACAAAGTGGCGGATTTGAAGGTGTTGGGGTCCTATCCGAAGGGCGTGCTTTGAGCTGCGGGTTACGGGTTGCGGGTTACGGGCAGCTCATCGAATACTGTCATCCTGAGCGCAGCGAAGGATCTCAGTACCTGTTTATAGTAAGAGATTCTTCGCTGCGCTCAGAATGACATAGAGCAGATGTTTTAATGCCTTCCTCTGAAATCAACAAACTCGTTGTAATCGCCCTCGGCCTGATCGGTGGCAGCCTTGCCAAAGCTGCGCGTGAGCGCGGACTTTGTAACCAGGTGATTGGCGTAGTTCGCAAGGCGGAAACCGCCCAGCGCGCAGTGGAGCTGGGCGTGGCAGATCGCGTAGTGCTATCGTTGGGCGAAGTGGCTGCAGAACTGGGCGATGGCGATGTTGTGGTGATCGCGGTGCCGACTCTGGCGGTAGCCGATACCATGCAGGAAGTCGCCAGCCAGGTGAGCAACGCCGTTACCATTACCGATGTGGCCAGTGTAAAAGGCAGCGTAGTGGCGGATGCCCGGCGTATTTATGGCCACATGCCGCCGCAACTGGTGCCCGGTCACCCCATTGCCGGTGGCGAAAACAGCGGTATTGAAGCGGTTAACCCGGAACTCTTTATTAACCACAAAGTGATATTGACCCCCGACCAGGCCACCGGCGCTGAACACCTTCAGAGGGTGGAATCCCTATGGCGGCAGGTGGGTGCTACTGTGGAGCAAATGCCGGTGGCCGAACACGATGAAGTATTGGCTGCCACCAGTCACCTGCCACACATGGTGGCCTTTTCCCTGGTGGATACCCTGGCTGCCATGCGCGACAACCGCGAGATATTCCGCTACGCCGCTGGCGGCTTTCGCGACTTTACCCGCATTGCCAGCAGCGACCCGGTGATGTGGCACGACATAGCGCAAGCCAATAAAGGTGCCATTGTAGACACCATCGACAGATTGACAGACAACCTTCGCCAGATGCGCACCGCCATCGACACAGGCGACAGCGAATACTTGTTGGGAGTGTTCACCCGCGCCCGGGAAGCCCGTAACCACTTTACAAAAATGCTGGAAAAGAAAGCGTATATGGAACCTGAAAACAACCACAACCTGACCTTTACCGTGCAACCGGGAGGTACCGTTAGCGGCGATATCCGCGTGCCCGGCGACAAATCCATGTCGCACCGCTCCATTATGCTGGGTTCCCTGGCACAAGGTGTTACCGAAGTGACCGGCTTTCTGCAGGGAGAAGACAGCCTGGCCACCCTGCAGGCGTTTCGCGATATGGGGGTTGTGATCGAAGGCCCCAATGAAAATGGCAAAGTGACGATTCACGGTGTTGGCCTGCACGGTTTAAAAGCCCCGGCGGGCCCGCTGTACCTGGGTAACTCCGGCACCTCCATGCGCCTGCTGTCGGGGCTGCTGGCTGGTCAGGCATTTGATAGCGAGCTGACCGGTGACCACTCCCTGTCTGGCCGCCCCATGAACCGGGTGGCCGAACCGTTGCGCACCATGGGTGCCCGCATTGAAACCGCCGACAATGGCAGGCCGCCATTGCGCATTAAAGGTGGCAGCCAGCTGACAGGCATTGATTACCCTCTGCCCATGGCCAGCGCCCAGGTGAAATCCTGCGTGTTGCTGGCGGGTTTGTACGCCGAAGGGGAAACTCGCACCACCGAGCCTGCTCCCACCCGTGACCATACCGAACGTATGCTGTGTGGCTTTGGTTACCCGGTAGAGCGGGACGGTGCCAGTGCCACGGTTCGCTCCGGCGGCAAGCTCAGCGCCACGAAAATTGATGTGCCTGCGGACATTTCCTCTGCCACCTTCTTTATGGTGGCCGCCGCCATCGCTCCCGGTTCCGACATTACCTTGCAGCATGTGGGCATTAACCCCACTCGCATTGGCGTGATTAATATTCTGCGTCTGATGGGTGCTGATATTGAGCTGCACAATAAGCGCGAAGTGGGCGGCGAACCGGTGGCAGATATTCAGGTGCGCTACGCGCCATTGCGCGGCATTGCCATACCGGAAGATCAGGTGCCGCTGGCCATCGATGAATTCCCGGCGCTGTTTGTGGCCGCTGCCTGTGCCGAGGGGCAGACGGTACTGACCGGCGCTGAAGAACTGCGCGTGAAAGAAAGTGACCGCATTCAGGCCATGGCGGACGGTTTGCAGATACTGGGTGTGGATGCCATAGCCACCCCGGATGGCATGGTTATCAATGGTGGACAGATCGGTAGCGGCGAGGTGGAAAGTTGCGACGACCACCGCATTGCCATGTCTTTCGCCATCGCCGGGTTGCGGGCTTCCGGCCCGGTGCGTATTAACAACTGTAACAATGTGGCGACATCATTCCCCGGTTTTGTGGAACTGGCTCAAAGCGTAGGAATACAGGTTACAGGTGACAGGACGCGCTGACGCGCTACAGGAAAAGCGCCCCTGTAAGCTGTAGCCCACAAAGTGGGCGTCTTGTAAGAGCGAAGCCCGCCCTGTAGCTTGCCCCGGTTTTGTGGAACTGGCTCAAAGCGTAGGAATACAGGTTACAGGTGACAGGACGCGCTGACGCGCTACAGGAAAAGCGCCCCTGTTAGCTGTAGCCCACAAAGTGGGCGTCCTGCAAGGGCGAAGCCCGCCCTGTAGCTTGCGTAGCAAGCGTGCTTATCGAATAGAACTGAGATATTGAATCTCACACGGAACGTATTTATGACAATAGAAGTACCCGTAATCACCCTCGACGGCCCCAGTGGTTCTGGCAAGGGCACTATTTGCCAGCTGCTCGCCAGGCATTTGGGGTATCACTACCTGGACAGTGGTGCACTGTATCGCCTGTTGGGGTTGGCGGCGCGTCGTCATGGTTTGGCCCTGGACGACATTGAGGCAATTTCTGTACTCGCCGCCCACCTGGATATCGCCTTTGAAACCACCGACAAAGGCGTCAGGGTGCGGTTGGAAGGGGAAGATGTCAGCCGCGATATTCGCACCGAAGACGCCGGCGCCGATGCCTCGGTAGTGGCGGCCATTCCCGCAGTGCGCGACGCGTTGTTGCACCGCCAGCGGGTATTTATTCAGGCGCCGGGCCTGGTGGCGGATGGCCGCGATATGGGTACGGTGGTGTTCCCGTTGGCGCAGGTGAAAATATTCCTCGATGCCAGCGCGGAAGTACGCGGGGAGCGCCGTTACAAGCAGTTGCTTGACAAGGGTGAATCTGTTAACCTCGCCGCCCTCGTGGAACAGGTGCGGGAAAGGGATGAACGGGACAGAACCCGTAACGTATCCCCGCTGGTGCCGGCCCACGATGCAGTGGTTATCGACTCCTCGTCCCTGACCATTGAAGAAGTGCTGAATTCGGTGCTGGTGATTGTCTCTCAAAGAGGTATCCCCGCTTGGGGTTTGTAAGCCGAATTTACGCTTAAAAAGCGGGAAAATGGTGTGATCAGTCAGAATCGCGCGCTGTTTTTCCTATATATAGATGACCCGTATAACTGACTGTACGGCTAAGGGCTTCCGCATCATCCATTCAACTGGATGCAGGCCCGCTACTACAGGTAGATTGTTCATGAGCGAAAGCTTTGCAGAACTCTTTGAAGAGAGTTTAAAAACCGTTGAGATGGCCCCTGGCGCCATCGTTACTGGCGTTGTTATCGATGTTGACCGCGACTGGGTTACCGTTCACGCCGGCCTGAAATCCGAAGGTGTTATTCCCGCCAACCAGTTCCTGGACGAGAACGGCGAATGCACTCTGGAGGTAGGTGACGAAGTACAAGTTGCATTGGAGGCAGTAGAAGATGGCTTTGGTGCCACTCGCCTGTCCCGTGAAAAAGCCCGCCGCGCCGAAGCCTGGATTGCTCTGGAAGCAGCCCACGAAGCGGACGAGGTGGTTAAAGGTGTTATTTCCGGCAAGGTTAAAGGTGGCTTCACCGTTGATGTACAAGGCCTGCGCGCCTTCCTGCCGGGCTCTCTGGTGGATGTTCGCCCGATTCGCGAAACCGCCCACCTGGAAGACAAGCCGCTGGAATTCAAAGTTATCAAGCTGGACGCCAAGCGCAACAACGTGGTGGTTTCCCGCCGCGCGGTGATGGAAGAAGTGAACAGCGCCGAGCGCGAAGAGCTGCTGAACAACCTGGAAGAAGGTGTACAGCTGAAGGGTATCGTCAAGAACCTGACCGACTACGGTGCGTTCGTAGATATGGGTGGTATCGACGGCCTGCTGCACATTACCGATATGTCCTGGAAACGCATCAAGCACCCCAGCGAAATCGTTGCTGTTGGCGACGAGATCGACGTGAAAGTGCTGAAGTTCGACCGCGAGCGCAACCGCGTTTCTCTGGGCCTGAAGCAACTGGGCGAAGACCCCTGGGTGAACATCATTGGTCGCTACCCGGAAGGTACCCGCACCAAGGCGAAAGTGACCAACCTCACCGACTACGGCTGCTTTGCTGAGCTGGAAGACGGCGTGGAAGGCCTGGTACACGTTTCCGAAATGGACTGGACCAACAAGAACATCCACCCGAGCAAAGTGGTACAGCTGGGCGACGAAGTGGAAGTGATGGTTCTGGACATCGACGAAGAACGCCGTCGTATTTCTCTGGGTATCAAGCAGTGCCAGGTAAACCCCTGGGACGACTTCGGCACCCGACACAGCAAAGGCGACAAGCTCAGCGGCAAGATCAAGTCCATCACCGATTTCGGCATCTTTATTGGCCTGGATGGTGGTATCGACGGCCTGGTTCACCTGTCTGACATTTCCTGGAACGAAACCGGTGAAGAAGCGGTTCGTAACTTCAAGAAAGGCGACGAGCTGGAAACCGTTATCCTGTCTATCGACGCCGAGCGCGAGCGCATCTCTCTGGGTGTCAAGCAGCTGGACAGCGACCCGTTCAACGACTACCTGAACGCCAATGACAAAGGCTCCATCGTCAAAGGTGTGATCAAGGAAGTGGATGCCAAAGCTGCCATCATCACCCTGGCGGACGAAATCGAAGGCACCCTGAAAGCCTCCGACATCAGCCGCGAGAAAGTGGAAGATGCCCGCACTGTACTGAAAGAAGGCGAAGAAGTAGAAGCCAAGATCGTCAATGTTGATCGCAAGAACCGCGTGATCAGCCTGTCCATCAAGGCCAAAGACTTCGCCGAAGAAAAGGCCGCCATCAAAGAGCACAGCAAGCAGTCCGCAGAAGCGGCCAAGCCTGCCACTCTGGGTGATCTGCTGAAGGCGCAGATGGAAGGGAAAGACTGATCTTTCAACTTCGCATCTGAGTCTTGAAGAAGGGGTGGCTTAGGCTGCCCCTTTTCGTTGTTCTTTGTCATCCTGAGCGCAGCGAAGGATCTCTTTACTGGTTACGAATTACGAGATCCTTCGCTGCGCTCAGGATGACAGTGTCCTTACGTCTCTCATTTTTCATCCCCCGTCTCTCATTTACTTGCATCAACAAGTAAAAAAGATAATACTTTCAGTGGCTTGTGAAAGGTGATAATGATGACCAAATCCGAACTAATCGAACGACTCGCCACCCGTCAGGATCAGTTGATGCCCAAGGACGTGGAGTATGCGGTAAAAATGATTCTGGAAAGCATGACCGACGCCCTGGTGGATAACCGCCGTATAGAAGTGCGTGGCTTTGGCAGCTTCTGCCTGCATTACCGGGCACCGCGTATTGGCCGCAACCCCAAAACCGGTGATTCTGTCGAACTGTCTGGCAAATACGTACCGTACTTCAAGCCCGGCAAAGAACTGCGCGAGCGGGTTAATGACAGTATGCTGCGCGAGCTGTAATGTGCCGTGCATGTCATCCTGAGCGCATATATGTCATCCTGAGCGCAGCGAAGGATCTTGTGTAGACAAGCGACAAGATTCTTTGCCACGCTTCGCTCGCAATGACGGTGTTCAGGGTTTTGCCGGATACTAGGGGGTGTTAACAATCAGTTAGCTACTACTGCTGGAGTTCATTTTTTGTTCCAGCGAGGCAGAAGGAGTGCCGTGTAGTTACTCTACATAAGCGACTGATAACGCGGCTGGGGCAGAAAAGGAGCCCAGCCCTTCGGGTTGCCCCTGAAAAGGCGCCCAGCCCTTCGGGTTGCCCCTGAAAAGGCGCCCCTCGTTGTTGCTCGTCGCTCATTTGGAGTGACCAAACCACACTCCTCGCGCCTAGATGGGCGCCTTTTCAGGGGCAACAGTAGTGGTTAACTGATTGTTAACACCCCCTAATGTCGCTACGCTCAGAATGACAAACCCTACTTTACGGTTATCTCCATGGCCCTGCTGAAAAAAATCCTGCTTTATCTGTCCCTGCTGATTGTGCTGTTGCTGGGTATCTGGATTGGCCGTGACAACACCCAGGAAGTGAATTTCATTTTACTGGGCTTCCAGTTGCCCGAGGTGGAACTGGGTATGTTTGTGGCGTTGCTGTTTATTGTTTTTGTCTCTCTGGGTACTTTGTTGACCTTGCCTTCCATGCTGAAGTACCGCCATAAGGCAAAACGTTATCGGCAAAAATTGCTGGCGGTGGAAACCCGGCTCTCTCAAAAAAACCTCACCAAACAACAGCCGTAATTCACAATGGGGCTGGTAGAAACTGCAATTGTTGTGCTGGCCGCCTGCGCTGCCCTGCTGACGGCCTGGTACCTCGGCACATTGCGGGGGGCTCGCAAACAGCAATCCAGCAACGTTCCCCTTTCCAAAGACAGTTATTTTCGTGGCCTCAATTTCCTGCTCAACGAAGAGCCGGATGAGTCCATCGATACCTTTATTCACTCCCTGGAAGTCAACAGCGATACCCTCGAAACCCATATGGCGTTGGGCGCTTTGATGCGCCGCCGGGGGGAAGTGGAGCGAGCCATTCGCATTCACCAGAATCTGCTTTCTCACCCGCGCTTAAACAGGGAACAGCTCTATCAGGTGCAGCTGGAACTGGCGCGGGATTTTATGCAGGCGGGGCTGCTGGACCGGGCAGAGCGCCTGATGCTGGACTTGGCGGAAATGTCTGATCGCTACCGCCAGCCTGCGCTGGAACACTTGCTGGAAATTTACCGGGACGAGCAGGAGTGGCAAAAAGCCCTTGCGGTAGCTGATCGCCTGTGGCCGCGGCGACGGCTGTTTTCCAGTAGCGGTGGCAACGTAGAGCGGGGGCACTTTTGCTGTGAACTGGCCCAGCAAGCGCTAAAACACGGCGATCCGGCGCAGGCGCGCCAGCACCTTCGTCAGGGGCTGAAATACGACAAAAATTCGGTAAGGGCCAGCCTGCTGTTGGCACAACTGGATATAGAGCAGGGCAACGCTGTCAGCGCGCTCAAGCGGCTGGAACGCATTCCCGCGCAGGATCCTGAACTGTTGCCGGAAGCGGTGGATGTAATCTGTCGGGCCCATCACGAGCAGGGCAGAGAAAAAGAGCTGGTGGCGCACCTGAAAGAACTGTTTCGCCAGTATCCTGCGGATAAATTGCTGCTTGCGTTGGCGGAACAATTGAAGTCGGTAGAGGGCGATGAGAAAGCGGTTGCCTTTTTGCGCCAACAGCTGGACAAAAAAACATCCCTGCCGGCCTTGCTGCAGCTGATGTACTGGGAGCGCCCCGAGCAGGGCGAGCGTCGGGACAGTGCATTGTTATCAATGACCGCCATTCAGCAGCAGCTGGCAGAGCGCCACAACTATCGCTGCCGCAGCTGTGGCTTCTCTACCCAGCAAATGCACTGGCTGTGCCCTACCTGTAAGAAGTGGGGGACGGTAAAGCCAAACAGTAATTGAAAGGTTACAGGATACAGGTGACAGGGCGCGCTTTGCGCTTACAGGGAAATAACACTTCATTCCGAGATGTAGGGTGCTTACTTTAGGTAAATCCGCCAAAGGCGTAATCCACCAATTTCTGCGCTTGTAGCCTTCCCTCTGATTTACAACAAATTGTAACTTTGTTGTCCATAGGCTATATTTTGTTCAACTTCTGTATTGGAGCAATAGCTATGCGCCTTTCCATTGAAATTACCCCTGAACAGCATCAGCGCCTAAAAGCAACTGCCGCTTTGCAGGGGAAGTCCATTAAAGAATATGTTTTGGAGCGTACTTTGCCAGCAGCTAACGATGATATGGCTCTTAGAGATTTGGAGACGTTTCTAAAGCCTCGTTTGGATACTGCAAGGCAGGGTAATTGGTCAGATCAGAGTGCCTCAGAAATTTTCGACTCTGTAAAAGAGCGGATGAAATAAAAACTGATGCCCCTTTATCGGCTGTCACCGGATGCAGCTCTGGATATTGAGGAAATTGCCAGCTACACACTGGAAAAGTGGGGCTTGGATATCTTTAATGAGTATCGCGATGGTCTTGAACGTACTTTTCAGGGTATTGCTTCAGGTGAGGTAGTGGGCAGGAATTTTTCTAACCGTTTTCCAGAATTGTATGTTGCCAAACATCGTTTTCACTATATCTTCTATATTACTGACGGCTTGGACAAGCCAGTGATCGTTGGAGTTATTCATGAGAGGCGAGATTTGGTAAGGCAGCTGAATAGACGCATGGACCTATAAATTTCTATTCGTCTTTCTTTAGGTGGGGCGTGCGAAGCGTAAGCCACCGTGGTTCTGAGCAACTGGCGGGTTACGCTGCGCTAACCCGCCCTACGGCCTGACAGGTGAAAGTGCCCGCGGCAATCTCGTGATTTTTTGTTGTAAAATGCGCCAAATTTTACAATTGCCACTGAGTTCCCAATGCCTTCCGACCCCAAAATCATCGTCGCCCTCGACTACAACAATCCCCAACCGGTTTATGAGTTGGTGGAACGCCTTGAGCCATCACTTTGCCGGCTCAAGGTGGGCAAAGAACTTTTCACCATCGCCGGCCCTGACCTGGTACGCGAACTGGTGCGCCGAAATTTTGATGTATTCCTCGATCTGAAATTCCACGATATCCCCAACACCACCGCCAATGCCGTAGCCGCCGCTGCTGACCTGGGGGTGTGGATGGTCAACGTGCACGCCTCCGGTGGCAGCAAAATGATGGCGGCGGCCAGGGCCAAACTGGACGGGCAGGGCAGCGACACACTGCTGATTGGCGTTACGGTATTGACCAGTATGTCTGCCCAGGATGTGAGTGAAACTGGCATCACCCGCTCTCCCGCAGAGCAGGTGCTGCATCTGGCAGGGCTGGCCAAACAAAGCGGCCTGGACGGTGTGGTGTGCTCCGCCCAGGAAGCATCCGCTTTGAAAGCCACCTGTGGTGACGACTTTAAACTCGTCACCCCCGGCATCCGCCCCGCGGGTAGCGATGCCGGCGACCAACAGCGCATCGTTACCCCTGAACAGGCCATCGCCAATGGCTCGGATTACCTGGTGATTGGCCGGCCGATTACTCAGGCTGAGGATCCGGTAGCTGAATTGCGGAGGATACAGGACGGTTTAAGATAGGACGCGCTGGCGCGCTGACAGGACGGGCTGACGCCCTACAGGTGACAGGAAACAGGAAATAATCTCGCCGTCATTGCGAGGAGCCCAAGGGCGACGTGGCAATCTCGTGACTTAAACAAGGATGTTTCTATGAACTTTGAAAGTTTAGAAGTTTGGCGGCGCAGTGCAGCTTTGGCTGCGGATGTGTATAAAGCTCTGGCTGGCTTGAAGGACTTCGGCTTTAAAGATCAAATAACACGTTCTTGCCTGTCCATATCCAGCAATATCGCCGAAGGTTCAGAGCGCTCAACTCCCAATGATCGCCAGCATTTCCTCACAATAGCCAAAGGCTCCACAGCCGAGTTTATCTCCCAAGTCTACATCGGCCGCAAAATAGGCTATATAAATCAAGAAGATGGTAAATATTGGCAATCCGAAGCTCAGCAAATAGCCGCCATGCTAGCCAGCTTAAAAAAGAAGTGGAGCGCCGTTCCAAACTGACTTCCCTGTCACCTGTCAGCGCGAACGCGCGCCCTGTAACCTGTCCTCTATCTTTTAGGGGTAATCTATTTCCTACAAAATTTTCAGACTTTTACCAATAGCAATTCAGCGCGCACAGGCATACCGTAAACCCATCGAACGGAATTCACCCCGCCCTAAAAGGAGCTTTGTTATGCAAATAAAACCATTACTTACCTCAACCGTTATTGCCTGCTGCCTGGCGCTGCCTTTGGCATCGGCTTCTGCCGACTCCGCCAAAAAACCGGCGAAAGCCGAGCAGGTTCAAGGCAAAGTCAACATCAACACCGCCGATGCCGAAACCATTGCCAGTGCTTTAAAAGGCATCGGACTGAAAAAGGCCCAGGCCATTGTTGACCACCGCAAGCAATTGGGTGGCCAATACACATCCCTCGATCAGCTTTTGGAGATCAAGGGAATTGGTGAAAAGACCCTCGCCAAGCTGAAGTCACAGATAACTCTTTGATTTTTCTAAAAACGGGAGGCTGTGGCTTCCCGTTTTTAGCATCCAATTATGCTCCGCTGCAAAAACCCACCTGAAGATTACCTGCCGTCAATCGGCCACCTGGTTTGGCTGCGCTGGGATAATGGCGAACCCAAATGGCCACATTCCGGCGGCTTTAGCCCGGCCTTTATCCTGTCTGCCGAATCCCGTGGCGCCGATGCTTTGATAACTGCATTGCCTGTGTTGGGAGTAAGTGTGGGGGCTGAGCGTGAGGGAACCATCAAAATACCTTACGAGTTGTATAGCAAAGGCTACGTGCTGATCCGCGAACCGATCACCGTGCAGTGCCCCAGGCATTTTGCCTCGATGATCGAGCCCATGCCGGAGTTCTTTATTGAGCATATTCACTATGCGCTGGACAAGATGCGCAACCCATAACCCAAAATCGAATACAGGCTGATTATTGTGGCGCATTTCTGTAATCGCGCCACTTATATGGCGTAAACCCTTGTTTTTGTCATAAAAACACGTTTATATGGCGTATATTTAATGAATGCGCCATATAAATCATGCCAAAACGAGTCTCACAAACAGAGCTGGATGCCATAAAACAGGTAATAAGTTGTTTTAGTGATGCTATCTCCATTGATGAAATTCAGCGTGCGCTTGGGTTGCAAATGGCTCGTCGTACTTTGCAGCGGCGACTGGCACTTCTGGTTGAAAAAGGAGAATTGCTGTCTGAAGGCAAAAATCGTGGCAGTAAGTATCGGTTACCCCCAACACCAATGCAGACGTATGAGGTTGAGGCCGGAGGCAGCCAGTATGTAAGTACCGAGGTTTATATTCCTGTCTCCCCACAAGGGGAACAGATCAAGCTGGCCGTACGTCAGCCTGTCCAACAACGGCAGCCGGTGGGGTACAACCGTAATTTTCTGACAACGTATCAGCCTAACGTAACCCATTACCTGTCTAACAACACCAGAAAACATCTGCTGAAAATCGGCCAATGCCAGCAAAAGGCTTTGCCCGCTGGAACCTATATTCTGCAAATCTATAACCGGCTGCTGATAGACCTTACCTGGAACTCCAGCCGTCTGGAAGGCAACACGTACTCGCTGCTGGAAACCCAGCGCCTTGTAGAGTTGGGGGAAAATGCAGAAGGCAAAGGTGCCTTTGAAACTCAAATGATTCTTAACCACAAGGCCGCCATTGAACTGTTGGTTGAATCTGCCGAACAAACAGGATTTAACCACTACACCCTTTGCAATTTGCACGCACTGCTTTCTGAAAACCTGCTTCCCGATCCTGCTGCCTGCGGACGCTTGAGAGAACAATCTGTCGGCATTGGCGGCAGCGTGTTCCACCCCTTGCAGGGGCGTGCGGTAATCACTGAGTGTTTCGGCGAGGTGTTGAAGAAAGCGAGTGCCATTAATGATCCCTTTGAACAAGCATTTTTCGCCATGGTGCAACTGCCTTATCTGCAACCCTTTGATGATGTGAATAAAAGGGTGTCCAGGCTGGCAGCCAATATTCCGCTTATCAGGGATAATCTGAGTCCGCTTTCATTTGTTGATGTGCCGGAAAAAGCCTATATAGACGGGCTGTTGGGTATCTACGAATTGAACCGAACAGAGCTGATGGCCGATGTTTTTGTTTGGGCTTATGAACGCTCATGCGCCCGCTATTCTGCCGTGCGTCAATCACTGGGTGAGCCCGACTCATTCAGATTAAAGTACCGGGAGTCGATAGCCCGGTTGGTTATAGCGGTGGTGAAGGGTGCCCGGAATAAACAAGTAGCTGTGTCGTTAATAAGGAGCTTTGCAGAAGACCAGATCACTCCAGGTGACAGAAGCCGTTTTGTCGAAATAGTAGAAACAGAATTGATGAGTTTGCACGAAGGCAATATAGCCCGTTACCGGCTGAGATTAACGGAGTTTGAAAGCTGGAAGGTGGAGTGGAGGTGATGGAATCTGCACCCAGGGCCACCTCATCCAAATCAATGTTATTTCGGCGCATGTCGTGTCTTTAGTAAAGTTACCGTAGGGTGGATTAGCCGCGAAGCGGCGTAATCCACCAATCAGGGGTCAAAATTGGCAGCTAAACTACAATATACCCCCACTATATGGTGGATTACGCTTTCAGCTAATCCCCCCTACAATTTTGTCAAAACCGGTGATGTTCGCAACTCATTGAATTTTTTAATTATTTAGATAAGGTGGTCCAGATAGGTCAATTGATCAAGCTACCAAATATTAGTACTTTTAACGAATAGCAACGGAAAGGTTAATCTCATGGCAAATACCAGTGTTGATCTTGGCGATCACTTCAATGGATTCTTGCAACAGCTCAAAGCCAGTGGCCGGTATCGCAATAACAGTGAAGCTGTTCGTGCGGGGTTAAGGCTCCTGGAGAAGGAAGAGGCGGATTTACAGGCCACCCATAAATATCTTGAACAAGAGTTAATCGCCGCTGAGAAAAGTGGAATGAGCAATAGAACTCACGCTGAAATTATCGCTGAGGCTAAAGAGCAGCTAAGTGGTCAATAATTTGTACTATTCAATGCGTGCCGAAAAGCAAGTTCAGGAGGTCATAAGGAAAGCACGTTAGCCGTGAGCAGCATTGCTGACCGATTGAAATTCCAGGCCAGTCGTGACAAGCCGCAACGTCTGCCCCGTCATTGCGAGGCCGCAGGCCGCGGCAATCTTCTGGTATCAAAGCACCCCGGTAAAGGTCACCGCGCTGCGGTGACCCACACTCAATTGCCAAACAGTGACCAAGCTCACTAACTACCTACTTTTCTTCAATATCCATGCTCAATGTCGACCTAGCTACTTGGTTTGCAATCGGTAATACTATGTATTACCTTGGCCATACAGGTAACGAAAGGGCAAGACCATGCAAAAGGTAACCAGTGCCAAACTTGGTGATCATTTCGATGGGGTAATAGCAGACCTGACTGCAAGCGGTCGCTATCCAACCACGGCCGAAACTCTGCGGGCTGGTTTGCGCCTTCTCGAAGAACAAGAGGCCGAATACTTAACGAAGCTCGAAACCTTGCGCCAAGCGCTCATTGAGGGGGAAGAAAGCGGGGAGAGTGACCGCTCATTCAAAGAAATCATTGCCGAAGCCAAACAAGAACTAAAAACAGAGCGTCATGGCGGGTAAATTCACACTGTCAAAACGCGCCGACCAGCAAACCAAAGATATTTACAAAAGCACCCAGGCCGAAAGGGGAGAACACCAAGCCGATAAATATATCGGCGGTTTGGAACACTCCCTGCAGTTACTCGCAGATATGCCAGATATGGGGCGCAAATGCGACCATATTAACAAGGGCTATCGACGGCATGAATATGGCGCACACATCATCTTTTACCGCAAACGGAAAGCCGATATTTTTATCATACAGATCATGCCTGACCGGATGGACGTAAAGAACCATCTGAAAACTGTTGATAAACCCTGATACCAAAGCACCCAAGTAGAGATCGCCACACTCTGGTGACCCACACTCAATTGCCAAACAGTGACCAAGCTCACTAACTACCTACTTTTCTTCAATATCCATGCTCAGGGTCACCTCATCTAAATTTCTAACAAATCAGCCACTTGTGACGATAAGTCTGCTACTTTTGCAGAGGAGTCGTCCATTATGGCCTTACCGACAGAGCTCGAATCGTTTTTTGATGT
>NZ_JBRKJK010000017.1:0-60139 GCF_052983295.1 Porticoccus sp. GXU_MW_L64
AGTCTTCTTACGGTGTTTCTCAAAGCCATCTGTCAGGGATTGTTGGCGCATCGGTATCTCTGGTTTGTGGATATGCTGCTATTATCGCTCAAACGATGAATTAATCAGAGTTGCCTTAGTATATTCTGCATACAAGATCAGAGATTGGCTTTGATCAACCACTATTTACGAGTAACGAACTATGGCAACAAACCCTCCGAAAGGCGACGGTCACCGCAATGGCGCGGTTCGTGGCCGCTCTCAAACCAAAACCCCTTCAGGCCACTATGTGAAACGGGACGCAGCAACCGGTCGATTTATGGATGTTAAGACTTCCAGCAAGAGCCCTTTCAAAGGCGTCAGGAAGGAAAAGTAAGGAAGAACTGATCAATGATGGATATTTCTTTTGAGATTAACGGCAGGAAGGTATCACCGCGCAATATGGGCGATGCACTGGAGTCTGCCATGCTGCCAAATCAGTTGGCACAGCTCGATGCCCAACACATGGCCAAAGGCCCAAAATCAAGGTCAAAGGCCGGAAGCTGGACTCCTTGAGCTTCGAGGTTTCCGGGTGCTGCGATCAGCTGATCGAAACAGTAAAGAAAAAGCTTAAATAGCGGTTAGGAGACGATATGAACGGGCCAACTCATCAGTTTGCGGGTGCGGTTGCCGCGCTGGCCATCACACAGGTTGATTCAGACGACAAATCTACGTTGCTACATCACCCTGCTGCTGCAATTCCTATTGGTGCCTTCTTGGGCAGATTACCGGACATGATTGAACCATCGCTGCGTAACCCAAATCATCGGCAGTTTTTCCACAGTGTGACGGTACTCGGGCTTATGGGAGCCGGAATGCATAAACTCTATCACTGGGATCCCCAGGATAAGTTCGACAAGCTATTACGTGGGCTACTCTTGATTGGCGGCGGGGCGTATCTGAGCCATCTTGCCCTGGATGCTTTAACGAGCAAGTCACTGCCACTTCTCGGCAAGCTATAAGTGCCAAAGGGCAGGAACCCTGTAAATTGATAATACAGTAGAGTTTTTTACATTAGATCAAGGATACAACCATGGCGACGGTCACCGCAATGGCGCGGTTCGTGGTCGCAGCCTTATTCAGCGTTAAAAAATTAGAAATACTTCTTCAACCGCTCAAACCCAATACGAACAGCTACCCCGAGCAGTAATGCAAACGGCAGAATAACGATTACCGGATTGATGCTGAACGGCAGGCTGATATAGACCACACAAGCAGCTACAAATGAAGGTACGACGGACCTCCTGGCCAGATTGAAGACATTACTTGATTTACCAGAAGCAATCATTTTCTTGGCTTCGTTAAGACGCTCTCTGGCCTCGGCCAAGCTAATACCACCGACGCCATAGCGCCCAATGGTCAGCGTTTCTTGGCGACCATTTAGTGAGTAGTTGTATCTGAAGGAAACTGTACCGGCCTTGGATACCGCAACGTAAAGCCCATCGCGGTCGACAACTTTGTACATTTTATCCCTGGGTTTCAGGTTTCGAAGCTTGGTATCAGTCAACATAAAGGCACCCTTTAAAAACACCCCTAATACCATGATAAAAACTAGCGATTTTTAGGGTGCTTTTCTCTTTAATAACAAACACTTACCAAAATCCAATACCATGAAGACCTTAAAAATCACTGCATGATATTGTCTTTGGTCATCGAGATTGAAAAAGACGATACCATGGAAAATTCCATGAAAAAAGTTTGCTTGGTGGTGCTAGAAGCTGCCTGAAAACACTAAACCAAAAAAGAAAAAACCCATTGTAAACAATGGGTTATAGGTGATTTGCTACTTGTAGATGCTTGGTGCTACCAGACGCGGAATCATTCCCACTCAATAGTCGCCGGCGGTTTGCTGGATACGTCGTAAGTCACCCGTGAGATACCGGAGATTTCATTGATAATGCGGTTGGAGACCTTCTCGATAAATTCGTAGGGCAGGTGCGCCCAGCGAGCGGTCATAAAGTCGATGGTTTCCACCGCGCGCAGGGCTACGACGTATTCGTAGCGGCGGGCATCACCCACTACGCCTACAGATTTTACCGGCAGGAAGACGGCGAACGCCTGACTGGTTTTGTGGTACAGGTCATTTTTGTAGAGTTCTTCGATAAAGATGGCGTCCGCTTCCCGCAGCAAATCCGCGTATTCCTTTTTCACTTCGCCGAGGATGCGCACCCCCAGGCCGGGACCGGGGAACGGATGGCGGTACACCATGTCGTAGGGCAGGCCCAGCTCCAGGCCAATTTTGCGCACTTCGTCCTTGAACAGTTCCCGCAGTGGTTCCACCAGTTTGAACTGCATGTCTTCCGGCAGGCCGCCCACATTGTGGTGGGATTTGATCACGTGAGCCTTGCCGGTTTTGGAGGCGGCGGATTCGATGACGTCCGGGTAGATGGTGCCCTGGGCCAGCCAGTTGACGTCTTTGAGCTTGGTAGCTTCATCATCGAACACCTCAATAAAAGTGTTGCCGATAATCTTGCGTTTTTTCTCCGGGTCCGCTTCCCCAGCCAACTTGCCAAGAAACAGGTCTTCCGCATCGGCGCGAATTACCCGCACCCCCATATTTTTGGCGAACATGTCCATCACCTGATCGCCTTCGTTTTTGCGCAGCAGGCCGTTGTCTACAAACACACAGGTGAGCTGATCGCCAATGGCTTTGTGCAGCATGGCCGCCACTACGGAGGAATCCACACCACCGGACAGACCCAACAATACCTTGTCGCCACCCACCTGGGCGCGAATGGTGGCGATGGCGTCTTCGATGATGTTGGCCGGTGTCCACAGGGCTTCGCAGCCACAAATATGCAGGGCAAAGTGCTCGAACATACGCATGCCTTGCAGGGTGTGGGTCACTTCCGGGTGGAACTGAATGCCGTAAAATTGCTTGTCCTGGTTGGCAATGGCGGCGATGGGGCAGCTATCGGTAGAGGCGATCAGGTCAAAACCTTCCGGCATGGCCGCCACTTTGTCGCCGTGACTCATCCACACATCCAGCAGCGATGCACCTGTTTCGTGGTCTACGTGATCGCGAATATCCCGAAACAACGGGCAGTCCTTGTCAATTTTTACCTGAGCGTAACCGAACTCATGCACATCAGAGCTTTGCACCTGACCGCCGAACTGCTCGGCCATGGTCTGCATGCCGTAACAGATGCCCAAAATAGGCAAACCCAGCTCAAACACACAGGCGGGCGCGCGGGGGGAATCTGCCGCATGCACCGATTCCGGCCCGCCGGAAAGAATAATGCCTTTGGGGTTAAACTCGCGGATTTCCTGCTCGCTAATATCCCAGGCGCGAATTTCCGAAAACACCCCCACCTCGCGAATACGGCGGGCGATTAATTGTGTGTATTGGGAACCAAAATCGAGGATAAGGATTTTTTGGTCGTGGATATTGGTCATTCTTGCGTCCTGGTAGTGCGGGCCAATTTCGTGGCTCATCATTAATTCAAACTCAAGTGTTCTTAACACCGGGTCGCACGTCTGACGTCGCACGTCGCACGCTTAAAACCAACCACTGATTAAACACCGAGGAATCGCCGCAGCTGTACTGAATTTAGCACTTGCAGAAAACCGTTTTTAGCGTGCGACGTCAAACGTGCGACGTGCGGCCAATCAATCAACGCCCCCCCACCGGGTAGTTGGGCGCTTCTTTGGTAATTTGCACATCGTGCACGTGGCTCTCACCCATGCCGGCGGAAGTCACGCGTACAAAGCGGGGTTTGCTGCGCATCACATCCAGGCTGACGCTGCCGGTGTAACCCATGGCAGAGCGCACGCCACCCATCATCTGGTGAATGATGTTTGCCACTGGCCCCTTGTAGGGTACGCGGCCTTCAATGCCTTCCGGCACCAGTTTTTCAGTACCGGCGCTGGCATCCTGAAAGTAGCGGTCGCTGGAGCCCTGGGTGCGCGCCATGGCCCCCAGCGAACCCATGCCGCGATAGGATTTGTAGGAGCGGCCCTGGTAAAGTTCGATTTCACCGGGCGCTTCTTCGGTACCTGCAAACACCGAGCCCATCATAATGGCGTGAGCACCGGCGACAATGGCTTTGGCAATATCACCGGAAAAGCGAATGCCGCCATCGGCGATTACTGGAATATCCCAATCCTGCAGTGCCGCAGCCACTTCACTGATGGCAGTAATCTGGGGAACACCCACGCCGGAAACAATTCGCGTGGTGCAGATGGAGCCGGGGCCAATACCCACTTTCACGCCATCGGCACCGGCTTCCGCCAGCGCCAGAGCCGCTTCGCCAGTGGCGATATTGCCGCCAATCACCTGAATATGCGGGTACAGGTTTTTGATGCGAGCCACCCGATCGAGTACGTTTTTGGAGTGGCCGTGGGCGGTATCCACCACCAACACATCCACACCCGCAGAAACCAGCGCAGATACCCGGTCATCGGTGTCAAGACTGGTACCCACCGAAGCGCCAACCCGCAAGCGACCCTGGTCGTCTTTACAGGCGTTGGGGTATTTTTCTGCCTTGTCGATGTCCTTGACGGTAATCAGGCCGCAGAGGTCGAATTGATCGTTAACCACCAACACTCTTTCAATGCGGTGCTTGTGCAACAGTGCCCGCACTTCGTCCGCAGGTGCGCCTTCCTTGACTGTCACCAGTTGTTTTTTGGGCGTCATGATATCACCCACAGTGGCGTCCACATTGGGTTCGAAACGCACATCCCGGCGAGTGACAATGCCCACCAGTTCACCGCCATCCAGCACCGGTACGCCGGAAATATTTTTCTTGCGGGTCAGTTCCATCAGCTCACGAATGGAGGTTTTCGATTCAATGGTAATGGGGTCTTTCACCACACCACTTTCGTACTTTTTGACCGCACGCACCTGGGCAGCCTGCTCCTCGATGGACATGCTTTTGTGAACAATGCCAATACCGCCTTCCTGGGCAATGGCAATAGCCAGGCGCGACTCGGTAACGGTATCCATGGCCGCAGAGACCAGTGGCAGATTGAGTTCGATATCACGAGTGAGGCGGGTTTTCAGACTGACGTCTTTGGCCGTCACCTCGGAATAACCGGGTACCAGCAGAACATCGTCGAAGGTAAGGGCTTCAGTAAGGGTGTGCAAGGCGCTTCTCCAGAATACGTTGGAAGTGGGCTTGTTTTAAGGGGCGTTTAAAAAACCGCGCATTATAGGTTTTTTTGCCCCTGAGAGATAGAGCTCAATTCAGTTTCTGTCATTCTGAGCGCAGTGAAGACAAATTGACAGGAAAGTCAATTTGGGCGCCATAGGCGGCCGTAGGCCGAGTGCCATGGAAGGCACGAGTCAATTTCGACTACCTTCACTACGCTCAGAATGACAGCCTGGCCCGATGTACCGCGACACGCAACACAGCGTAGCTTGCAACCCGTAGCTCTTATACAATTCACACATGAGCAAAGATATTGCGAAAACCGTTTATTCCATCTCCCAACTCAACCGCCAAACCCGTCAATTGCTGGAAACCCACCTGCCGCTGGTCTGGGTAGAGGGCGAGCTGTCCAACTTTGCCAGCCCCGCTTCCGGGCATTGGTATTTCAGCCTCAAGGACGAGCAGGCACAGGTGCGCTGCGCCATGTTTCGCAACCGCAACAGCCGGGTGCGGTTGGCGGCCGGGAACCGCCCAGGCAATGGGCTGCAAGTATTGGTGCGCTGCCGGGTGAGCCTGTATGAAGGGCGCGGCGAGTTCCAGCTGATTGTCGAGCACATGGAAGAAGCCGGGCTCGGTGCCCTGCAACGGCGCTTTGAACAGCTGAAAGCCAGCCTTGGAACCGAAGGTCTGTTTGCCGCCGAACACAAACAAGCACTGCCACCGCTGCCCCGCCGCATCGGTGTGGTGACTTCCGCCAGCGGCGCCGCCGTTCACGATATTTTGCAGGTATTGGAGCGGCGCTTTGCCGCTATTCCGGTGACGGTTTATCCCACCGCTGTGCAGGGAAATGAAGCCGTAGCCGGCATCGTGAACGCCATTGAAATCGCCAATCAGCAAAAACGCTGCGATGTGATTATCCTGGGTCGCGGTGGCGGTTCCATGGAGGACCTGTGGGCCTTTAACGAAGAAGCGGTGGCCCGGGCGATATTTGCCAGTGACATCCCCATTGTCAGTGCGGTGGGCCACGAGGTGGATTTCACCATTGCGGATTTTGTCGCCGATCTGCGCGCCCCCACACCGTCTGCCGCAGCGGAATTGTTAAGCCCGGACAGCAACGAACTCAGCGCCACCATCAACGGCTACCAGCAGCTTTTGGCAGACAAGCTAAAACAACTGCTCAGCCATCATCGCCACAACGTACAACACTTGCAAAAGCGCCTGCGTCACCCTGGGGAAAAGCTGCGCCAACAAAGCCAGCACCTGGACAATCTGGACATGCGCCTGCAAAACACCATGAAGGAAAACCTGCAACGTGCCCACAGGCCGCTGGACAAATTGATTAGCCGCCTGGTGCGTTTCCACCCCCAAGAGAAGATCAATGCTCTGACCCAGCGTTGCAACAATGCCAGGCAAAATCTGCAAACCGCTCTTGACCACTTGTTGGCCCAACGCCAACAACGGCTAGGTAACGCAGCTCAGCTGCTAAACGCCGTGAGCCCGTTAAACACTTTGGGACGGGGTTACAGCATTACCTTTGATAGCGAAGGCAAAGTGATAAATAGTATTACTGATGTGAAGATGGGTGACAAAGTTGCCACCCGCATGCGCGATGGAGAAATCTACGCCGAGGTAAGTGACGTCAAGACGTTTGACGTTTGACGTTTGACGTTTGACGAAGACACTGTAGGCCCGGCTTTAGCCCGTCAAAGCTGGCACTACGTAGACAGAGCTTTGACGACCTGAAGGCCGATCTACAGGGTAATACGCCCTCGTCAAACGTCGAACAACGTCAAAGCAACTAAAACTTATAATCCAGCGACACCGACGTCAGGGTATCGGTTTTTTCCGTACCCACCGGCACATCGCTGTTGTTGCGTACCAAGTAGCTGACTTTCAAACCCAGTGTTGAATTGATCGCCACACGAGCAGCAATTTCATTTTCCAAAAAAGTGTTGTCAGAGGCGGATTCCAACCGGAAGTTGTTACTCAACTCGGTGGTTTCGGTGGCCTGGTAACCCCATTTGGCGCTGCCCACAAAGGTGGGTTCGGTGGTTTCAATACCGGTGCCCTGCTCCTCACTGCGGCGATAACCGGCACCGGCTTCCAGGTTGAGGTTGTGGTCTTCTTGCTTGATTACATTCCAGCCCAAACCACCACTTAAGGTCGTTTGAGTGCGAAAGCCACCGAACTTGTCGTCGTTGTGACGCAGGTTGCCGAAAGCGTAGTAGGTATCGCCAAATTCGCGGTTGGTTTGCACTTCAAACAGCACGCTTTCCTTGGTGCGCACGCCGTCTTCAGAGCTGCGAATAGCTTCGATTTTGAACTCGTTGCGCCATTTCAGATAGCTCTTGTTGACCACCACACGGGCCAGCAGATTGTCGGTTTCGGAGTTACCGGTTGAGCGGTTAAAACCCAACTCTGCTCCGCCGCTCCAGCCATTGTCATCGTCGGCAAAAGCCACAGGCGCCAGTGACATAACCAAGCCCGCCAACACTGTGGTGGCAATTGTTGTTTTCATGGTGGTATTCCTTCCGGGAGGTATCGTTTAAATCAAAAGGCAAAGTCCAGAGACAGAGCAGTGAGGGTATCGGTGCCACTGATGCCCTGCTGTTCCTGACTGTTGTTACGCAAACGGTAGCTGACTTTGAGACCAAGGTCAGTGGTAATTTTTAAACGCAGAGCGGCTTCCGATTCAAACAGGGTATTTTCATCGCCCGCCTCAACCCTGACGTTGTTGAGCAATTGGGTACTGCCGGTGAGCTGGTACTGCCAATCCAGCTTCCCCTGCACCACCGCTTCTGATTGTGTCAACTCAGTCACTTGCTGTTGGCTGCGCCGCAGGCCCAAGCCACCTTCAAGGGAAAATTTGCGGCGCTCGCCCTGCAGAGGCTTCCAGCCAATACCCGTGGACACACTCGCCTGAGACGCAAAGGCACCGAAGCGATCGTCCATATAACGAATATTGGCAAAGGTGTAGCTGTGCTCGGAAAGCCGATAACCGGCCTGGGCCTCTACTGTGGCAGTCTGGCGATTTTTTTCGCCATTAGCAGAACTGACAATGGCCTCCAGTTTGAGGTCGGAATTCCACTGGCGGCCATCCCGCTGAAAACGCAGCTTGCCCAGCAGGTTTTGCACGCTGCTGTTGCCGGTAGAACGGCTAAAACCCAAAGATCGTTCGCCGTACCACCGGTAAAGATTATCCTGCGTTGTATCGTTGGTGTTTGCCTGTGCGCTACAAGCCAGCCCTGCAATCAAAAGCAGCAACAGGCTTTGAGACAGTGATTTCATTGTTATTTTTTTCCGCTTGGTTGTTTGGCCCTGGCCTGTCTGGTTTTGTCCAGACGGCGTTTTTTTGCCGCCTGGCGATCGCTCAGTTGTTGTTTGTCACCGTAAGGGTTAGCGCTGCCCTTGAATTCAACGCGCACCGGCGTGCCGTGCAAATCCAGCGCTTCGCGGAAGGTTTTTTCCAGGTAGCGCACGTAGTTGTTGGGCACTTTGTCCGTCTGATTGCCGTGAATCACAATCAGTGGCGGATTCTGGCCACCACTGTGAGCGTAGCGCAGTTTAATGCGCCGCCCCTGCACCATGGGCGGCTGGTGCTGGGCCACTGCGTCTTCAAGTATGCGAGTCAGCCAGGAGGTAGACAGCTTGTCGGTCGCAGCGGCGTAGGCCCGCTCAATGGAGGGGTAAAGTTTACCAACTCCGCTGCCGTGAAGTGCGGAGATAAAATGGATATCGGCAAAATCCGCAAATCGCAGGCGACGCTGTAATTCCGCTTTGATGCTGTCTTTTTGCTCCACCTGCAAACCGTCCCACTTGTTCACCGCCACCACCAGGGCACGGCCGGCATCCAGCACATGGCCCATCATGTGTAAATCCTGATCCACCAGGCCTTCGCTGGCATCGATCAACAGCACTGCTACATTGGCGTCTTCAATGGCCTGCAGGGTTTTCACGATGGAGAATTTTTCCACCGCCAGTTTGACGTTTTTGCGGCGCCGGATACCGGCTGTATCGATCAGGGTGTAGGGTTTGTCGTGGCGCTCGTAGTCGATATAAATGCTGTCGCGGGTGGTGCCGGGCATATCAAACACCACCACCCGATCTTCACCCAGCAGGCGATTCACCAGGGTGGACTTGCCCACATTGGGGCGGCCGACAACGGCGATTTTAATACCGCGCGGATCGCTGTCTTCGGTCTCCGCTTCTTCCTCCTGAGCAAAAGGTTCCAGCACCTGCTGCATCATGGCTTTTACGCCGCGACCGTGGGTGGCGGTGGTGGGGAATACGGTTTCAAAACCCAGCTCGTAAAATTCCGCCATAGCCACATCCGGGTTCACACCATCGATTTTGTTGGCCACCAGCAGCGCCTTGCGGCCCTTATTGCGAAGGTGCTCGGCAATCATGCGGTCGGCAGAGGTAAGACCCGCGCGACTGTCCACCACAAACAACACCACGTCCGCTTCGTCCATGGCCTGCAGGGATTGCTCGGCCATCACTGAGTCGATGCCTTCTTCGTCGCCACTGATACCGCCGGTATCAATCAGCATAAAGCGCTTGCCCGCCAGTTGGCCTTCACCGTACTTGCGGTCGCGAGTCAGCCCCGAATAATCCGCCACCAGCGCATCGCGGGTTTTGGTCAAACGGTTAAAGAGTGTGGACTTACCCACATTGGGACGCCCGACAAGGGCAATTACCGGCAGTTTCACAATGGCCTCGAAAAAGCTAGGAAAAAAATGGCCGCCTGGAAGCGGCGGCCATTTTAGCAGAACAGCAAGATTCGCACCTGTAAAAAGTGCGTCGCTTTTTCAGCTCCGCTTTTACTTGGAAATCACCTGGTAACAGCTCAAGCCACCACCGTGATCCTGAATATAAATGCGCTCACCATCGCCAATCATGGGCACACGCACACCGCTGCCATCCACTTTTTTGCGGCCCACAAAATGGCCATCGTTGCTGTCCATCAGGTGCAGGTAACCCTCGACATCTGCCACCGCCACATAACCGGCCACCACCGCCGGGGCGCTAAGGCCGCGCAGTTTCAGTTGGTCGTTCTCCCACAGAGGTTGCATACCGGTACCGCGCAGGGCACGCACGTAGTCACCCTCCTCCACCACAAACACCTGCGAACCGGATACCGCCGGGCCGTGATAACTGGAGCTTTTCTGGCTGCCCAGCTGGGAGCCACGACTGCGACTCAGGGCAACAGCAGTGCCCTGGTAGGAAGTGGCGTAAAGCACCTGGCCATCAACCGCTATTACGCCGTCCACGTCGCTGAGTTTTTCCAGCTCAGTGCGACCGCGGGGGTTGGAGATGCGACTCTCCCACAGGCGCGAACCGGTATCCGCATTGAGGGCAACAACCTGGCCATCGGCGGTACCCACCACCACCATATCCCCTATCAGCAGCGGCGAGCTGGTGCCGTAGTTGGTCAGTGGCGGGGTTTGGGTTTTGTATTGCCACAGCTCTTCGCCATTTTCCGCAGACAGCATGTACACAAATCCATCTTTGGTTTGCACCGCCACGCGCTCGCTGTCGCCACTGGCGGCGGAGAGCACTTCACTTTTCAAACTCACCTGCCACTGCTGTATGCCATCGCTGGCATTGAGCGCATACACTCGGCCTTCAATATCGCCCACATACACCTGAGAACCGCCAAAACCGACACCGCCGGAAAGTCCCTTGTCCAACTTGGCCCGCCACAGGCGTTTGCCGCTGTCACTGCTGAAAGCAGACACCCGGCCCTTGCCACTGGCGGCGTAGATAACACCATTGCGCAACACCGGGCGCATACCGGTGAGGTATTTGTTGTGAGCCCCGCCCACACTCTGACTCCACAGGCGCTTGATGGTCACTTCCTGAGGAAATTTGACCAACTTCGCCGGTTGTTCTTTTTCCTCTTTGGAACTGCACGCGGTCAACAGCGAAAACATGATCGCTGTGGCCAGGAATTTCAGTAGAGTGGTGGCTTGCATGGGGTGTCCCGTTTTATTGGTTGTTTTCAATATCGGTTGAGTTCGCGTCCGCTGATTCCTGTGATACGTGATCCGCAGGCGTGACGCGGTTGAGTTTCAAACGCAACAATTGGTTATCTCCAGCGCTACCGTTCAGTGCTTCCTGATAAGCCAGGCGCGCAGCATCGTTGTCGCCCTGCTGACGCTGAATATCGCCACGCAGCTCCGCGTAAGCGGCGCTCATATCGCCGTTATCCTGAGCGTTCAATAACACCAGTGCCTGCTCGGTATTTCCGCGAGTGACCTCCACTTTGGCCAGCCGCAGTCTGGCAATGGCGTTGAGACCATCGTCACCGGAACCGTCAATCACGTACTGCAATTCACTGGCTGCGGTGTCGTAATCCTGCTTTTCAAACGCCAGTTTCGCCAGCATCAGAGCCGCGTACCATCCGTACTGGCTGCCTTGTGCCTGGGTTTTCAGGGTACTGGCCTTATTCCACAGCTCTGTTTGCTGCTGTTCGCTAATACCGCTGGCTGCGGCCAACTGCTGCACCTCTGTATACAGCAGGGAGTTATTTTCCCGCTGGGTTTGTTGCTGCTGATTCCACTGCTGCAACCCCCACCAGGCGGCCACACCTACCACTACGGCGATGATTGTGGTGCGACCATTGCGCTGCCACCACCGCTTGAGGGCCTCTACCTGTTCTTCTTCTGACAAATGTGCACTCACATCAACTCCTAAAACATAACGTTGTAATGTAGGGTGGATTAGCGAAGCGTAATCCACCATTGTCGAATTGCCTGGCGGATTACGCTGCGCTAATCCGCCCTACAAGCTATCAAGCAAAGTAGTTGTTCAGCAGCGCGGCAATGTCATCACTGGCTAGCGTCTGCTGTGGCTTGTCTTCGCGCAGATATTTCACCGTCACCGTACCCGCTGCCACTTCATCTTCCGCCAAAATCAACGCCACCGGAGCGCCACTTTTGTCGGCTTTTTTCATCTGACTTTTAAAGCTGCCGCCACCACTGTGGCATTGAATGCGCAAACCGGGGCACTGGCTGCGCAGTTGCTCCGCCAGGGTCAGCGCCGCCACTTGCACATCACCCACTGCCGTGAGGTAAACATCCAGATTTTGGCCGATACTATCCGGCACCACTCCCAGTGCGTCAAGCATCAATACCAGGCGCTCCACCCCCATGCCAAAACCCACCGCCGGGGTGGGTTTGCCGCCCAACTGTGTCACCAGGCCATCGTAACGGCCACCGCCACATACGGTGCCCTGGGCACCAAGGCTGTCGGTGACCCATTCGAATACGGTTTTGCTGTAGTAGTCCAGGCCGCGCACCAAACGTGGGTTTACCTGGTAGGCAACACCGGCGGCATCGAGTATCTGGCAGAGGCGGGCAAAGTGCTCGCGGGATTCAGCGTCCATGTAATCCTGCAAACTGGGGGCGGCTTGCAGCAGGCTTTCCATGGCGGGATTTTTACTGTCCAGAATACGTAGCGGGTTGGTTTCCAGGCGGCGCAGGCTGTCGGCGTCCAGCTGATCGCGATGTTGTTGCAGGTAGGCCACCAATGCATCCCGGTGGCGGCCTCGGGATTCCGGAGTGCCCAGGGAATTGATCTGCAGGGTCACCCGGTCGGCGATACCCAGTTGACGCCACAGGCGCGCGGTCATCAGCAGAATTTCGCCGTCGATATCCGGCCCTTCCAGGCCAAACACCTCTACACCAAACTGGTGAAACTGGCGCAGGCGACCCTTTTGCGGTTTCTCGTAGCGAAACATGGGGCCCATGTACCACAGGCGCTGAGATTGATTATGCAGCAGGCCGTGTTGTTCGCAGGCGCGCACTACCGCAGCGGTACCTTCCGGGCGCAGGGAAACCTGATCGCCACCGAGGGTTTCAAAGCTGTACATTTCTTTTTCAACAATATCGGTGACCTCACCGATAGAGCGCTTGAACAGTTCGGTCTGTTCCACCACCGGGGTGCGCACTTCCCGGTAGCCGTACTGGGCAAACAGCGTGCGAACGGCAGATTCCAGGTATTGCCATGTGGGTGAGTCGGCGGGCAGCAGGTCGTTCATGCCCCGCAGAGATTGAATTTTTTTCAAGGGTGTTTTCCGTTGCTCGTATTTGGTTGTAACTGGTCAGCCTGAGATCCTTTGCTGAGCTCAGGATGACGCATCAGAGCGGGCAATGATCTGTTCTTGCTCCGCGGCTTTGGCGGCGGCTTTGTCGCGAATCAATGTTTCCAGCGTATCCACCAGGTTGTCCTGGCCGATTTTGTGGTCCGGTTTGCCGTCGATGTAGACCAGATTGCTGGGTGAAGCGCCGGTTAAGCCCAGGTCGGCTTCTTTGGCTTCGCCGGGGCCGTTGACGATGCAGCCAATCACCGCCACATCCATGGGCGTGGTGATATCTTCCAGGCGCACTTCCAGCTCGTTCATGGTTTTTACCACGTCGAAATTCTGCCGGGAGCAACTGGGGCAGGCGACAAAATTGATGCCTTTGGAGCGCAGGCGCAGGCTTTTCAGCATATCCCAGGCAACCCGTACTTCTTCCACCGGATCCGCAGCCAGCGACACGCGCACGGTATCGCCAATACCTTCCATCAGCAGCATTCCCAGGCCAATGGCCGATTTCACTGCCCCGGAACGAAAGCCGCCAGCTTCGGTAATACCCAGGTGCAGGGGTTGGTCAATCTGCTCGGAGAGTTTGCGATAGGCGCCCACCGCCATAAAAATATCCGACGCCTTGACGCTGACTTTGAAGTTCTGAAAATCCAGGCGATCGAGAATATCCACATGGCGCATGGCGGACTCCACCAATGCATCCGGGGTGGGTTCACCGTATTTGCGCTGCAGGTCTTTTTCCAGAGAACCGGCATTGACGCCGATACGCAGGGGAATATTGAGGTCGCGGGCCTTGTCGATTACCGCCCGCACTTTGTGTTCGCGGCCAATGTTGCCGGGGTTGATGCGCAGGCAATCCACCCCCAGGTCCGCCACCCGCAGGGCGATGTTGTGGTCAAAGTGAATATCCGCCACCAGTGGCACGGTCACTTGCTTGCGGATTTCACCAAAGGCTTCTGCCGCGTCCATGGAAGGCACAGATACCCGCACAATGTCGGCACCGGCCTCCTGAATGGCGGTCACCTGGGCTACGGTTGCGGCCACATCGGTGGTTTCGGTGTTGGTCATACTCTGCACCGAGATGGGGGCGCCGCCGCCCACAGGCACATCGCCCACCATAATCTGGCGGGTTTGTCGTCTCACAATGGGGGATTCAAACTGCACGTGCACTCACCGACTATCTTGCTTATCTTGTATAACGATTAAATTATTAAACCGGCAACCTTATAGATTGCGTTTAATAATGCGGCACAGGGATGTGCCACTGCTGGCGCAGCCAGCGCAAGCTCAATAAAATCAAGCACTTTCGCGCAAGTGCGTCACTTTCTTTTATGTGAAAGTTATTGAGCGAGCAATACAAAAGGCAGGACGCCTTTTCTATTGCCGGGTTAATAATACCACCAGAACCCCGGCCACCAACACTGCTGCGCCTACGGCCAACCAGAGTCTGGGAGTTTTCCACCAGGGCACTGCACCCGTTACCGTTTCTTCTGCCACTGTTGACGCGTTGCGCCCAGGCAGCTGCTGGCAATAAGCCTCGTAACTTTCCAGCACCGGTTGTTCATCCATATTCAGCAAGTGGCAATAACTGCGAATATATCCGCGCACATACACATCCGTGGGCAGGCGCTCAAAATCATCACTTTCCAGCGCTTTTAACACGCCAATACGCAAACCCAATTCCCGGCAAACCTCATCTTCAGTGAGGTTTTGGGCACGGCGCCCCTTGCGCAGTGCAATACCTGGCGTCTGCCAGCTCTGTTTCGCTTCTTCCCTGTCACTGCTTTGATCTTTATTGTTATCGTGCATGTGATGCCTTTTGGGTAAGTAAGACTCCGCTTATGACACTTATCGACGTTTGCGCCACTGCTGGTAGGCGAGGTTCTCCTTGGAGTCCGGAAACATTTTTTCCAGCGCCAGGCCGTAGCTGTGTTCACCGTTGCGGTTGTTGCGGCGATGTTCAACGCGCACTCCCAGCCACAAACTCCTGGCGTTGGGCCGCCGCACCAGGCGGCGGTAATTACTGAGGTAATTAAAACTATCCTGATAATTGCCGTCGGTGTATTCGAGCTCGGCAATTTCCAGATACGCCACTGCCATATTGCCGTTCAATCGCAAGGCCTTGTCAAAAGCAGCGCGCGCCGCGCCAGCATCCCCCAGCTTGGTTTCCATCTGACCGAGGCTTAAAAAAGCCAGCGCACGGTTGTTAAAGTCAACATCCTGAGTGACTTTGACCAACTGGTTTCTGGCGTCTTTAATACGTTGTTTTTCCAGCAAGAAAACCGCGTAATAAAAACGCGTCTGGGTATTTTTGCCGGAGCCACTCAGGGCTTTGCGGAAATGCCTGTCCGCCAGTTCGTCTTCGCCTTCCCGGTTATAAATAAGCGCGTAACCGGTATTGGCGCGGGCGGATTTTGGATCAATTTTCAGGGCTTTGCTGAGGTGGAAACGGGCTTTTTCCAGATTATTGCGGCCGATGTAGCGAAAACCCAGGTCAATCTGCTTGGCCAGCACCTTCTGTTCGTCAATGTCTTCCACCGGGCCCCGGGAAGTGACTTCTTCGGTCACACAGCCAGACAGCGCCAGCAACAGGCTAAACACCGAAAAACCTTTGAACCAACAGCTGAGCTTCACGCAAACCCCCTTTTTCAACGCTCTACAAAACGAACCGCCTGCTCGTCAGCCGCCTTTTCTGCGGCCTGCTGGCGGTAGCGTTCGCTGCGGCGGGTGCGGTCATTTACCGTACCGGCCAATTGCCCACAGGCGGCGGCGATATCGTCGCCGCGGGTGGTGCGAACGGTGACAGTGTAGCCTGCCCGGTACAAAATATCCCGAAAGCGGTGCAGGGAATTATTACTGACCCGCTTGTAGTCAGACTGACTGAACGGGTTAAAGGGTATCAGATTGATCTTGCAAGGCACATCCCGCATCAACTCTGCCAGTTGCCGGGCGTGTTCCGGGCGGTCGTTGACCTGATCCATCAACGTGTATTCCACGGTTACCTTGCGGTGGGTATCCGGCATTTTGTCCAGATAGCGTTTGGTGGAATCCAGCAGTACGGCAATAGGGTATTTTTTGTTGATGGGCACCAACTCATTGCGCAGCTCATCGTTGGGGGCGTGCAGGGAAATGGCCAGTGACACATCGGTGACATCGCCGAGCTTGTCCAACGCCGGCACCACACCGGAGGTACTCAAGGTCACCCGGCGCTTGGACAGGCCGTAGGCGTTGTCGTTGAGCATCAGGTTCATGGCGTCGACCACATTATCGAAATTGAGCAGTGGCTCACCCATGCCCATCATCACTACGTTGGTGACGGTACGCTCGGCCTTGGCTTCGAGCTGGCCAAACGATTTCGCGGCGATCCATACCTGGCCGATAATTTCTGCCGCTGTGAGATCGCGGTTAAAACCCTGCTTGCCGGTGGCGCAAAAACTGCAATCCAGGGAACAACCCACCTGGGACGACACGCACAGGGTGCCGCGCTCGCCATCGGGGATAAACACGGTTTCCACACAGCTGCCGCCGGTAACCCGGATCAGCCACTTGCGGGTGCCGTCGCTGGAATCCTGCTGACTGACCACCTCTGGCGCACGAATTTCTGCCTGCTCTTCCAGCTTGACGCGCAACGCTTTGGAGAGGTTGGTCATCTGCTCAAAGTTGTCCGCGCCGAGCTGATGAATCCACTTCAACACCTGGGTGGCGCGGAACGGCTTTTCGCCGATGGAAGCAAAAAATGCCACCAGCTTTTCAGCAGAAAGCCCCAGAAGGTTGACCTTCTGGGGCTCGGGTGCCTGGGTATCGACGACTTTAACAGTCGCTGGGTCAGACATCAGCGTTCGCAGATCTCGTCTGCGTTAAAGAAGTAGGCAATTTCGCGGGCGGCGGACTCCGGGGAATCGGAACCGTGTACCGCATTGGCGTCAATGGTTTCTGCAAAGTCCGCACGGATGGTGCCAGCTGCCGCTTCCTTGGGATTGGTAGCGCCCATCAGGTCGCGGTTGGCAAGCACGGCGTTTTCGCCTTCCAGCACCTGCACTACCACCGGACCAGAGGTCATAAATTCGATCAGAGCGGGAAAGAATGGGCGCTCTTTGTGCTCGGCGTAAAAGCCACCGGCGCTGTCTTCGTTGAGGCGAACCATCTTCATGGCCACCACTTTCAGACCTGCCTTTTCAAAGCGGGCATCGATTTCGCCAATCACGTTTTTGGCAACGGCATCGGGCTTGATGATGGACAGAGTGCGTTGAACTGCCATGGACTGCATTCTCCAGTAATGTAAAGGTATCAGATAGCGGGCTAAGCCCTTGAAATTTGGTGGCGAATTTTACTCTTGAGGGGGCGTTGTTACAAGGGTTGTTGTGCTTTTGGAGAACTGTGCTGAATTGCAGTGTGGAGGTGTTTGGCGAGAGGCTCGACGCCTGAAGTCGGACGTCTGACGTGGCAGCCTGCCGGCTGCGGTCAGTATGCTGCCCTCACATGGTTACTATTAACCCGGCAATACAAAAGCGATGGTTAAATCATCTATGTACCGGTCAGCCTGTTGCACACCCCACTCCCCCAAAGAATAAAGCCACACAGTTTCCATATCCTGCGTGGCTTTTGGGGACAGTCGGTAATCAGCGGACTTTGCTGGCATGTTTGGCAGCCATTTCTTGTTTGAATTTGCTACTGTCGAATGGCTGCGGCTCTCCGCTTTGTTCACCCCGTTGGGCGAAGCCCGAAGGCCATGGAAGGCCCGAGTCACTTCGAGCGTCCGACGTCCGGCCGGGTGCCAAACTCAGGAGATTGCCGCGTCGCTGCGCTCCTCGCAATGACGAATCAAGCCACCAGCAATTCGCGGAAGCGATCCACCGGCACTGGCATGCTGTAGTGGGCGCCCTGGTAGCTGTCGCAGCCTACTTTGGTGAGCACATTGAGGGCTTCGGCGTTTTCTACACCTTCAGCGATTACTTGCAGACCGTATTGACGGGACACCGCCATGATCGCTTCCACCACGCCGCGGCTTTCCGGGTCGCGGTGGATATTGCGAATAAACTCCCGGTCGATTTTCAGGTGGTCGAAGGGCAGCCGCTTCAGGTAGATCATGGACGAGTAGCCGATACCAAAATCGTCGATGGAGAAGCAGGAGCCTAAGGATTTGATGGCGTTCATTTTGCTCACCACCTCGTCCACATCTTCAATCAACAGATTTTCCGTCACTTCAAAATTGAGATAGTGCGGGTCGATGTTGTAGCTGGTGATACTGTGCTGCACCACTTCCAGCAGTTGCGGGTCGCGGAACTGGCGCGGGCTGATGTTGATGCCCATTTGCATGCCGTCGCGCCACAGGCCCTCGTCGATAAAGTTGCGCAGGTACTCACAGGCGGTGCGAATCACCCAGTGGCCCACGTTGACGATCAGCCCGGAGGATTCCAGCACCGGAATAAACTCCGAGGGCATATTGTGGCTTTTTTCGGTATTCACCCAGCGCAGCAGCGCTTCACCGCCGATAACGCGGCCGGTATCTACCTCGATTTGCGGCTGGATATAAAGGGCAAATTCCTGATTGTCCAGCGCTTTGCGCAGGCGGATATTGAGGCCGATCTGACGCTGGGCCTTTTCGGTGATGTAGGGGTCGAAAAAGGCAATGCCGTTGCGCCCCTTGCGCTTGGATTCGTACATGGCGCTGTCGGCGTATTGCAGCGCCCGCTCCGAGGTCAGCTCTTTGTCGGTGAGTAGCGCGATACCGATACTGGCGGTCAGTATCAGCTCGTGACCGTCAATAAAAATCGGCGTGGCAATGGATTCGCGCACTTTCTCCGCCATCGCCTGAGCGTCCCAGGCGGCCTGGGATACGCTGTCGGATATCTGCGGAATAAACAGCACAAATTCGTCGCCACCCAAGCGGGCCAGAACGTTGTCGCCACGCACGATATGAGCGATGGCGGAACCCACTTTTTTCACCACCTGGTCGCCAACGGTGTGCCCCCAGGAGTCGTTGATGTCCTTGAAATTGTCCAGATCAATCATCAACAGAGCGCCGCAGATTTCCTGCCTGCCGCTGGCCTCGAAATACCTGTTCAGGGACTCGATCAGGAATTGCCGGTTGGGGAGTTTGGTGAGGCTGTCGAACACACGATCCTGGTGAGTCTGGCGGGAGAGTTGCTCACCAATCGGGGACTGCTCCGCCACGGTTTTTTCCGGTTCAGGCTCCCCCATCGCAGGCTCTTTGCTATCACTTTCTACCGCGCGAGCAGCGGCACTCATGGCCGCCTGCAACATCTGTTCCGGGTCTTCTCCGGATTCCGGCTGACTGATGGCCGCCGGTTCTGAATCCGTGGGTTCGGGAGTAATAATCTCTGGCTCTGCAGCAGATTCTGGAGAGCGCCGCGCATCTTGCCGGGGCATTGGCTGGGCAAGCGTATTGGCCCGCGCTTCTATCAGGGTAACCACAAACTCCCGGGGGTTGTGGGGGACGGGTTCGATGCAAAGGTCGATATCAACGCCGTCACCGGCACCCTGCGGGCAGCGCCATTGCAGGCGTTTTTGGTCGTTTTTAACCGCACGCTTCAATTGCAGTTTGAGGTCGATAAGGGCGGAGGATTCGTCGCCGGAAATTTCGTCCAGGGAAGCGCCAATCAGGTGGCTGCGCTCGCAGCCCAGAAGAGTCATGGCCTTGTCGTTGCACTCGATGCAGACGCCGTAAACAAAGAACAGGGTGCCGTAGGGAGATATCTCCAAAAGTACTTTATAAAGCTCCTCTTTAGAGCTCATAGAATCCCCGCGGCGGTTTTATAGTTGGCGTTATTTTGAGTGTTATGGCGCTTTTGGCATTTTACGCCGGGGGATGGTTTAACAGCAAATGGTTTTGGACAACCGTACTTAGACCGCAGCTGGGCGTAAGGCCTTTTCAGACCGTTGGCCGCAAGGATAGTATTTGTAGGGTGGATTAGCGAAGCGTAATCCACCATTGAGATGGAGAATCGGTGGATTACGCTTCGCTAATCCACCCTACGAGCTAATCCATTTCCTCAATCCAGGCCATTTGAATGGCCTCCAGAATGCGCTCACCGCAGCGTTCCGGGTCGTCATCAAAGCCATCCAGCGCCATCACCCAGTTGCGCAGGTCGACAAAATTGACGGTGCGCGGGTCGACGTCCGGCTTACTGTCGGCCAGTTCGATGGCAATATCCAGGGTATCGATCCATTTCATTGGTCACCTTCCGGTTTATGCACTGCCATCCTGAGCGCAGCGAAGGATCTCACACTGCGAATTGAGCCCTGAGATTCTTCGCTTCGCTCAGAATGGCGTTGGAGTCAATGATTCTCCGACACCATATTGATGGTGTATTTGGGAATTTCCACCACCAGGTCGTCATCGGCCACCAGCGCCTGGCAGCTGAGGCGGGAGTCCGGGTCTACGCCCCAGGCTTTGTCCAGGTAGTCTTCTTCCAACTCGTCCGCTTCGTGCAGAGATTCAAAACCTTCGCGAACATGTACATGGCAGGTGGTGCAGGCGCAGGATTTTTCACAGGCGTGTTCGATGTGAATGCCATTTTTCAGGGCCGCGTCACACACGCTGATTCCCGACTCAACTTCTACCACTTTGCCTTCAGGACAAATGGTTTCGTGGGGCATAAATACAATCTTGGGCATAGTCAGCCTTCGGTTTTATCAAAATCTTCAAGGTGATGACCCGCCAGTGCCTTGCGAATACTGCTATCCATACGGCGAGCGGCAAATTCTTCGCTGGCTTTGGCCACGGCTTCGATATGGCGGGCGATGGCGCGGTGGTCGTTACCGCAGGCGAAATCCGCCAGTTCTGCAACGGCCACTTGCAGGCAATGGTACTCATCCGGCGACAACAGTGCAGCGCCATCCAGCTCAAGAGCGGCGTTCAAATCTTCCACCATACGCTGAGCCTCTACCTGCTGTTCGCGAAGGGCCCGCGCCTGCATGTCGTCGCGGGCGTGCTCGAAGGAATCCTGCAGCATGGTGGTGATTTCGCCATCGGTGAGGCCGTAAGAGGGTTTGACCTCGATACGGGCTTCCACATCGCTGGTCAGTTCTTTGGCGAAAACGCTCAACAGGCCATCGGCATCCACCTGAAAAGTCACGCGTATCTTGGCCGCACCCGCCGCCATGGGAGGCATATTGCGCAGTTCAAAACGCGCCAGGGAGCGATTGTCGGCCACCAGTTCCCGCTCCCCTTGCAGTACGTGAATGGCCATGGCGGTCTGGCCGTCTTTGTAGGTGGTAAATTCCTGAGCTTTGGCCACCGGTATGGTGGTGTTGCGATGAATCACTTTTTCCATCAAGCCGCCCATGGTTTCCAGCCCCAACGACAGGGGAATCACGTCCAGCAGCAACATTTCATCGTCGGGCTTGTTACCCACCAACACATCCGCCTGCAGCGCAGCACCGATGGCCACAACCCGGTCTGGATCAATGTCCGTCAGCGGCGGTTTGGCAAACAGCTCACTGACCTTTTCACGCACACGCAGGGTGCGCGTGGAGCCACCCACCATCACCACGTTATCGACATCCGCCACATCCAATCCCGCGTCCCGCAGGGATTTACGGCAGGCCCGCAGGGTTTTTTGTATCAGTGGGTCGATCAGTTCATTCAACTGTTGGCGAGTGACCGAACCCTGCCAGCCGACAGCACTCACATCAACGGACTCTGTGGTGGACAGCGCTTCTTTGGCGCCCTGAGCCGCATCCAGCAATTGTCGCTGTTGGCCGGGGCTCAATGATTCCCCCAAACCCGCCTGTTGCTGCAGCCAGCGAGCCAGTGCACGGTCGAAATCATCGCCGCCCAGAGCGGAATCTCCCCCGGTTGCCAATACTTCAAAAACGCCCCGGGACAGACGCAAAATGGAGACATCAAAGGTGCCGCCGCCCAGGTCGTAAACAGCAATAACACCCTCGCCCTGCTGGTCGAGCCCGTAGGCTACGGCCGCAGCCGTGGGTTCGTTGAGCAGGCGCAGCACCTTCAGGCCAGCCAGGGTAGCGGCGTCTTTGGTGGCCTGGCGCTGAGCATCGTCAAAATAGGCGGGCACGGTAATCACGGCGCCGTCCAGCGGGCCATCCAGAGTCGCCTCTGCACGGAAGGCCAGTTGTTTGAGTATTTCCGCAGAGGCCTCTACCGGACTGACCGTACCGGCTGCGGTGTGAAAGCGCACCATGCCCTCGCCCTCCGCCAGTTGGTAAGGCAATTCGCTACCCAGGGAAACCACATTTTCCCGGCCACGCCCCATAAAACGCTTGACCGAAAGCAAGGTGTTCAGCGGGTCGCGGGCGGCCACTTCACGGGCGCTGTGGCCCACCACAACACCATCGCTGGTATAACGCACTGCCGAGGGCAACAAATGGAGTCCCTGTTCATCGGGCAAGGTTTCGGCACTGGCACTGCGCACCGTGGCCACCAGTGAATTGGTGGTGCCCAGGTCAATGCCAACGGCGCGGCGACGCTGATGGGGTTCCGGGGAGAGGCCCGGTTCGGAGATTTGTAATAAGCTCATGGGTTGCCTTATCGCTGCCTGCAGCTGTCATCCTGAGCGCTGCGAAGGATCTCAGCTTTTTGGCAAACTGCGAGATTCTTCGCTGCGCTCAGAATGACAAAATTCACATATCTTCCAAGTCTTCTTCCAGCAGTTCCATTTCTGCCAGTAATTTGCTGGAGAACTGCATCTTTGCCACCTTGTCCAGCGCTTCATCATACTGGCTGGCATCATAGTGTTGAGCAAAACGCGCCTGCTGTTCCCGGTAGTCGTTGTTCACTTGATTGCGCAAATTGTCCAGAGCGGCAAATGGGTCGTCGTGGTCGCGCACTTCGACCAGTGATTCCCGCAGTTCCATTTGCGCCATTAAAAACACGGGGTCGCTGCTGACCGTGGACTCCCCGGTGCTGTCCAAACCTTTTTCGGCCAGCAGGTATTGAGCGCGCTTCAATGGGGATTTAAGGGTATCAAAGGCCTGATTGATGGTGGCGGACCACTGCACTGCACGGTTGCGGTCACGCTCCGGTTTGTCGGCAAAACGGTCCGGGTGAAATTGTTGTTGCAGCTCGCGGTAGCGACTTGCCAGCCTTCCGCAATCCACATGAAAGGATTCCGGAATGCCAAAAATTTCAAAAAAGTTGTTGCCTGTTACCACGGAATTGCGGGCCCTGGGGAAATGGTTTTACGTCACGACGAGGATAGAAGGAATTATACGTGAAAGGACTCGCCACAGCCGCATTCGTCTTTGACGTTGGGGTTGTTAAACTGAAAGCCCTCGTTCAAACCTTCTTTGACAAAATCCAGTTCGGTGCCATCCAGGTAGGCAAAACTTTTCGGGTCGACAAACAGTTTAACATCGTCGCCAATCACCGTATCCGCGTCATCCGCCTCGTCGACAAATTCCAGTACATAAGACAAACCGGAGCAGCCAGAGGTGCGCACTCCCAAGCGAATACCCAACCCTTTGCCGCGCTTTAACAGGTGGCTGCGAACGTGTTCTTGCGCCGCCGGCGTCATGGTAATGGCCATACTTACTGCTCCAAAATCCGCTTACTGCTCTTCGCCGCGCTTTTTGCGCACGTCTTTGATAGCCGCTTTGATGGCGTCTTCCGCCAACACAGAGCAGTGAATTTTTACCGGCGGCAATGCCAGCTCTTCCGCCAGTTCGGTGTTTTTGATTTCACCGGCTTGCTCCAGGGTTTTGCCTTTCACCCATTCGGTGAGCAAAGAGCTGGAGGCAATGGCGGAGCCACAACCGTAGGTTTTGAACTTGGCGTCTTCAATCACGCCTTCGTCGCTGACCTGAATCTGCAGGCGCATCACATCGCCACAGGCGGGGGCACCCACCATACCAGTGCCCACGTTGTCAGAGTTGTCGTCCATTTTCCCCACATTGCGGGGGTTTTCGTAGTGATCCAGAACTTTTTCGCTGTAAGCCATTTCTATTTCTCCCGGTAACGTGAAGTACGGCTACTTAGTAATTCAATGCGAGAAAAGAAAAATCACACTTTTTCTTTTCAACCCCGCGAAACGGCATGGATGCCGTTTCAGGGGAAATTAGTGCGCCGCCCATTCAACCTGATTGAGGTCGACGCCGTCTTTGTACATATCCCACAGGGGCGATAGCTCCCGCAATTTACCCACCGCGTGTTTGACTTTGTCGATGGCGTAATCAATTTCTTCCTCAGTGGTAAAGCGGCCAATGCTGAAGCGCAGGGAGCTGTGCGCCAGCTCGTCGTTCAGGCCCAGGGCGCGCAGCACGTAGGAAGGTTCCAGGCTGGCGGACGTACAGGCAGAACCGGAGGAAACCGCCAGGTCCTTGAGGGCCATAATCAGGGATTCACCCTCGACAAAGTTGAGGCTGACATTGAGCAGGCCCGGTACGTGGTGACTCTCTGAACCGTTGAGGTGCACTTCTTCAATATCTTTTAAACCGTTCCACAGGCGATCCCGCAGGCGGTTGAGGCGCAGCGCTTCATCGGCCATGTCTTCGCGGGCAATGCGGAACGCTTCACCCATACCAACAATCTGGTGAGTGGCCAGGGTACCGGAGCGCATGCCGCGCTCGTGGCCACCGCCGTGGGTCTGAGCCTCGATGCGAACACGGGGCTTGCGGCGTACATAAAGCGCCCCCATACCTTTGGGGCCGTACACTTTGTGAGCAGAGAACGACATCAAATCCACTTTCATGGCTTCCAGGTCGATGGCTACTTTGCCCGCACTCTGGGCGGCATCCACGTGGAAAAACACTTTGCGTTCGCGGCAGATTTCGCCAATGGCGGCAATGTCGTTAACGGTGCCAATTTCGTTATTGACGTGCATCAGCGACACCACCGTGGTGTCTTCACGAATGGCGTCGGCCACAACTTGCGGCTGAATAATGCCATTGCTGTCCGGCTCCAGATAGGTGACCTCAAAGCCTTCCCGCTCCAATTGTCGACAGGTATCCAGCACCGCTTTGTGCTCGATTTTGGAGGTAATGATGTGCTTGCCGCGCTTTTGGTTGAAGTGGGCACAGCCTTTGATAGCCAGGTTGTCGGATTCAGTGGCGCCCGAGGTCCAGACAATTTCCCGTGGGTCGGCGTTGATCAAATCCGCTACCTGGCGGCGGGCATCTTCCACCAGTTCTTCCGCCTGCCAGCCAAAGGCGTGGGAACGGGAGGCGGGGTTGCCAAACACCCCGTCGCTGGTAAGACATTCCGCCATTTTAGAAGCCACTCGCGGATCGACCGGAGTGGTGGCGGCGTAGTCAAAATAAATGGGTAATTTCATGGGTTACAACACCTTGCACACTTTCGCTGTGGTTCTTTAATGGCCAGTGGCCGCAATCAGGGGTTCAACACCCATTTGCGCCGCGCTGTTCTGGCGCAGGCAAATGGATTGGATATCCGCACGGGCGGTAAGGTCCGCCAGGCTGATACCGCTGAGAAACTGGTAAATCTGGTCGCTGAGTTCCTGCCACAGATGGTGGGTCAAGCAAATTTCCCCATCCTGGCAATTGCCCTTTCCGGAACAGTTTGTGGCATCCACGGATTCGTTGACCGCATCAATAATCGCTGCCACATCAATGCTGTCAGCGTTACGGCTAAGGCGATAACCACCGCCGGGACCACGGATGCTGGACACCAGATCGTTCTGGCGCAGCTTGGCGAACAGCTGTTCCAGATAAGAAAGGGAGATACCCTGACGCTTGCAGATATCCGCCAGGCTGATGGGGCCGGCATCGCCGTGCAGGGCCAGGTCCAGCATGGCAGTAACAGCGTATCGTCCACGGGTTGTCAGGCGCATAATGACACTCTAAATAACTCTAACCGGTGGCAATTATGGAAAAACCCACTTTTTTAGTCAAGTAAATAATTGACTGAATTAGTCGGGCTTATATCTGGCTGTTGGTTTTGTCACTGCCGCCCTTTTTTAACTGCCGTGCCGCCCGCTGAATAGAGGTCAGCATGCCCCGCAAAATTGCCAGCTCCATCTCGTCCAGACGAATGCGCCCATACAGTCGTCGCAACCGCGCCATGGTCTGACGGGGGTTGTCGCGGTTGTGGAAATCAATATCCACCAAGGCCTGTTCCAGATGTTCGTAATAGCGCTCCAGGGCATCGTGTTTGGCGGGGGGAATATCCCAGTCATTGAGGTCGGGCAGCTTGCCATCTTCTGCCGACAGCGCCGCCATTCGGGTTTCATAGGCGAGCACCTGCACCGCCGCCGCCAGATTCAGGGAACTGTAGTCCGGGTTGGTGGGAATATGTACGTGGTAGGTGCAGCGCTGTAACTCTTCATTAGTCAGGCCGCGATCTTCGCGCCCAAACACCAGCGCCACTTCGTGTTCCACCGCCTCCGACACCGCTTTTTCACCGCACTCGCGAGGATTGAGCATGGGCCAGGGAATCCCCCGGCTGCGGGCGCTGGTGCCCACCACCAGGCCGCAATCCACCAGGGCTTCATCCAGTGTGTTTACAATCACCGCGTTGTCGAGAACATCCAGCGCATTGGCGGCCCGCTGAAACGCCCGGTGAGAGGGAAACTCCTTGGGCTCCACCAGATACAATTTTTCCAATCCCATATTTTTCATGGCGCGGGCAACACCCCCAATATTGCCGGGGTGAGTGGTGTTTACCAGTACAACACGCACTTTTTTGAGAAGGTCAGTCTTTATTTCAGTCATGGCAGCCTCGAAAAATCGGCGCGGATATTATCATGAGGGGAGCAGAATACAGAATACAGGCGCCACTTTTTTCTGCCCTCTGCCTTCTGTCCCCTGTCTTCTGCATGCTAAAATCCCGCGCCCGGCCACTGCGCCACGTTCTTTACAGCCCTCATATCACTAACGGGAACAGCCATGGAACCCACGGTAAATATTGCCCTGCGCGCAGCGCGCAAGGCAGGCGAGCTGATTGTGCGCGCCACTGAACAACTGGATAAAGTCAGAATCCAGCAGAAAGGCCACAACGACTTTGTGACCGAAATCGACAAGGCCGCCGAGCGCGAGGTACTGCATCACCTCAGCAAAGCCTACCCTGACCATCGCTTCCTCGGCGAAGAAGGCGGCGAAACCGGCAACCCGGATAGCGATCACCTGTGGATTATCGATCCCATCGACGGCACCACAAACTTTATTCGCGGCATTCCCCACTGTGCGGTTTCCATTGCCTGCTCAGTCAACGGCCGCCTGGAACACGCCGTTATTTACGACCCGTTCAAAAACGAAGAATTTACCGCCAGCCGCGGCCGCGGCGCGCAACTCAATGGCCGCCGCATTCGTGTCACTGGCCGCACCAGTATGGAAGGCGCACTGCTTGCCACCGGCATTCCCTTTAGCGAGCCCTCCTTCAGCGAAATGGACAACTACCTGGCCTGCATGAAAGAGCTGGCGGAAAACTCCGCCGGCATTCGCCGCATCGGTGTGGCGTCACTGGACCTGGCTTATCTGGCGGCAGGCCGCTTTGATTGCTTCTGGGAAATGCACCTGAAACCCTGGGATATCGCCGCAGGCGTACTTATGATCAAAGAAGCCGGCGGCCTGGTGTGCGACTTTCAGGGCGGTGAAAACTATATGGAAAATGGTCATGTGGTGGCAGCCAGCCCGCGCCTGCTGAAGCCAACGCTGCAGGTTGTTGGCAAGTATTTGGGGCACCTTAAATAGCAGCGTGCTACGGACAGGTATGGTGTTATTAACCCGGCAATATAAAACCTGACGCACTTGCGCGGAAGTGCTTGATTTTATTGAGCTCGCGCTGGCTGCGCCAGCGGCGGCACATCCCTGTGCCGCGTTATCAAACGCAACCTATAAGGTTGCCGGTTTAATAGAAGACCTGCAGCCTTAAAAACCATTTATGGCTTTTATCTCAAGAAAGTCCTCAAACCCATAAGCCCCCCACTCCCGGCAATTGCCGGATTGTTTGTAACCACCGAAAGGCGCGTCGTAGCCCTGGTAGGCACCGTTCAGGTGCACCATGCCGGCTTTCAGGCGGCGGGCGACGCGGCGACAGCGCTCCTGGTCGGAGCCCTGCACATAGGCCGCCAGGCCATAAACTGTGTCGTTGGCAATGGCAATACCTTCCTCCTCATCGCCGTAGGGAATAATTGCCAGCACCGGGCCAAAAATTTCTTCACGGGCGATGGTCATATGGTTGTGCACATCAGCAAAGATCGTGGGTTTGGCGTAGTGACCCCGCTCAAAACCTTGCGGCTTGCCAAGGCCACCACACAGCAAGCGTGCACCCTCATCGATACCTGCCTGAATATAACGCTGCACGTTGTCGTATTGCTTTTTACTGGCCAGCGGGCCGAGATGACGCCCCACCTGTTGCGGGTCACCCACCTGAACTTTGGCAGCAATACGGCCGGCAACTTCCAGAGCCTCCTCATAGCGGGACTGGGGCACCAACATTCTGGTGGGCGCATTACAGGACTGACCGGTGTTTTCCATGCAATTGAACACACCCCATTTCACCGCCTTTTCCAGATCCGCGTCATCGAGGATCAGGTTCGGGGATTTGCCACCCAACTCCAGTGCCACCCGTTTGATGGTATCCGCCGCCGCTTTTGACACCAGCGCGCCAACACGGGTGGAGCCGGTGAGCGACACCATATCCACCTGCGGATGAGTGGACAGCACCGCTCCCACATCCGGGCCGGTGCCGTTGATCATATTGAATACCCCCGGGGGAATGCCCGCCTGGTCAACCACTTCAGCAAACAGCATGGCGGAGACCGGCGTATCTTCGCTGGGTTTGACCACCATGGTGCATCCGGCGGCAATGGCCGGTGCCACTTTGCACACCACCTGATTGATAGGCCAGTTCCACGGGCAGATAAAACCGCACACACCGATGGGCTCTTTTACCACCCGGGCGCTGCTGATGTCTTCCTCAAACCGGTAATTCTTCAAAGCGTCGATGGTCGCCTGAATATGGCCGCGCCCAGTATCCGCCTGGGCCGCTTTGGAAAAGGAAACCGGTGCGCCCATTTCCTGAGTAATGGCCGCGGCAATCTCGTCGTAGCGCTCCATATAGCCAGCCAACAGCCGCTCCAGCATGGCCAGGCGCTGTTCGCGGCTGGTTTGCGAAAAACCATCAAATGCAGCCCTGGCCGCTGCGATGGCTCGCTCCACATCCGCCGCTCTGCCCAATACAGTGGTGGCAAATTGCTCCTCTGTAGCCGGGTTTTCAACCGGGTAGTCGGTTGATTCCAGCGGCTCTACCCACTGACCATCGATATAAAATTTACGCAGGTTTTCCATGGTTCTCCCAGATTGGTTTTCTCAAGTCGGTTTAGTCAGGTATTTTTCTGCTGCAACAAATCCGCCACGGTTTTTTCCAGCAACGGTGCAGACTGATTGTGAAAGTCATCCAGCAATTCTCGCAGCTGGCCGCACCAAGGGTAACGTTCCAACACGCTCCAGGCTCCTGCCGTGGGTTCGGTGGCAAAGTGTTCACCGAACAAATCCACCACATAGGCCAACTTCAGGGAGCTGAGCTCCCGGGCCAGTACGTAGCGGCCGTTGGCTGTGCTCACCAGAATTTGCTCACTGAGAAACAGATCGCGCAATTGCTGCCAGTGCAATTGATCCACTCCGGTCTGCAACATGTGATGATCGGAAATGGTGTCTCCCTGGCGCTGTTGTTTGGCCGCTTCGGAGAAGATCATTAACGCCGCCACCAGATTGGGGTAACTGTATCCGCGCACCGAGGTTTTAAAGGTTTCCAGACCACGCACCAACTCCGCCCCCAACAGCACCAAAGTCCAGATCAGGTAAATCCACAGCAGAAACAGCGGCACTACCGCAAAAGTACCGTACACCTCCTGATAGCTGGAATTGGCCACCACCCAGCTAAAGCCCTGTTTGAGCCCCTCGAACAACAGCACCGTAACCAGGCCGCCAAACAGGGCAAAGCGAATTTGCACCCGGCAGTTGGGCACCGCCACAAACAACAGGGTGGCAGCGGCCCAGGAAAACAGGAACGGCACAACCTGCAACACCGTGGCACCCACTTGCGGACTGCCGGCATCTTCCAGCAAAAAACGGTCGATCACGCCGTAGGCATTGATGGACAAACCCACGCCAAGGAGTACCGGCCCCAGGCTGAGAATGGCCCAGTACAGCAAAAAACTCGACAACCCCTTGCGACCGCCGGCGGTACCCCAGATTTTGTTAAAGGTCTTTTCGATATTGGCGAGCATCAGATAGGACGTGACAATCAACACACCAATACCTACCACGCTGAGTTTGCGCGCCTGCGCCATAAAGCTGGTGAGATATTCCTGTACGCGGGTACCGGTGTCGCTGTCTGCTCCGGTTTCCGGCAGAAAATTACTGAACAACAGAGATTGCAGTTTTTCTTCCAGGCCTTGAAAAGCGGGCACCAGTGAAAAGGTGGCGAACATCAGGGTAAGCATGGGCACCAGGGCAAACAGCGTCATGTAAGTAAGCGCCGCCGCGCTCTCCGGGCAGTCATCGCGAAAAAAACGCCGGGTCAGGTGAACAATAAACTGCCAGCAGGTTTCCAATAAGCTGCGCAGTTTTTGATGCCATTGGCTCATGGAGAAGAATCCCTTTAGAATCAACGTCCGATTACAGCATACAAATCTGTTTTAATGCCACCGGCCTAATTCCACTGACTTATAGCCAATCCACCTATGACGACTATTTACCACAACCCACGTTGTTCCAAATCCCGGCAGACATTACAACTGCTGCAAGACAACAGCGTTAACCCGGAGATTGTTCTTTATCTGGAACACACCCCGGATGCCAACACCCTGCAAAGCATTGTGAGCAAACTGGGCATTGCTCCCAGAGAACTGCTCCGCAGCGGCGAAGATGCCTATAAAGAGAACAACCTGGCGAACCAATCCCTGAGCGACCAGCAGCTAATTGACGCTATGGTGAAATACCCCAAACTGATCCAGCGCCCGATTGTGGTAAACGGCGACAAAGCCGCCATTGGGCGGCCACCGGAAGCAGTGTTGGAGATTTTGTAAGACGTTGGACGGCATCACTGCCGAGTCAAAGGTTTTGCGTCAAACGTCAAACATCAAACGTCGAGCACCAAACACCAAACCGCCAAGGCAAAACCATGAGTAACAGTTACATCCTGATCCTCTACTACAGCCGCTCCGGTAACACCCGCGCCATGGCAGAGCTGATTGCTCAGGGCGTGGAAGCCGCCGGCATGGAGGGCCGCCTGCGCACCGTGCCTGCGGTATCCGCCAACTGCGAAGCCAGCGAGCCGGACATTCCCGCCAGCGGCGACCTGTACGCCAACAGCGACGACCTGATTCACTGCAGCGGCCTGATGCTGGGCAGCCCCACCCGTTTCGGCAATATGGCAGCACCCATGAAGTACTTTCTCGACAACAGTGGCGAGCAATGGCTCAACGGCGATTTGATTGGCAAACCCGCCGGGGTATTCACTTCCACAGGCAGTCTTCACGGAGGCCAGGAAAGCACCCTGCTCACCATGATGGTGCCACTGTTGCACCACGGTATGGTGATCGCCGGGCTGCCCTATTCAGAGTCCGCGCTGCACCACACCCAAAGCGGCGGCACCCCCTACGGCCCATCGCATACCGCCGGCAGTGACAGCAACACCCCCATCAGTGATGATGAGGCACAGCTGTGCATCGCGCTGGGCAAACGCATCGCCACCCTGTCACAAAAACTCATCAGGTAAACAAACACCACTATGACAAGCAGCGACATGCCCACAAGTACAGGCTTTAAGGTACTTAAAAATCTCACCTGGCTGAGTTTTTTTGGCCTCTGGATCACCCTGGCGTTCAACGGCATGCGGTCACCACTGGTGGTGCAACTGGTGACTCTGCTACCGCTGCTGATTTTTCTGCCGGGCATGATCAAACAAAAGCACAAAACCCTGTCGATGCTGTGTTTCGTGTGCCTGATTTACTTTACGGCCATTACCCTGAACCTGTTTAAAGCCGACAGAAGCCTGTTGGATATTCTCGAAATGGTGTGGGTAGTCACGCTGTTTATCTCTGCCATGCTGTACAGTCGCAGCATTCAAAAACACCGCTATCAAGTGGCCATGCAGTCTCAGCAAAACCCGGCCGCCGATCAACCGAGCGAGCAATCAAGCGAGGACAGTCACCATGACTAACAAACCCAAAGGAATATTCAGGCGCTTCTTTGGCTTTATCGGCAGTACCCTGTTGGGGCTGCTGAAAAGCATTGCCCGGTTGTTGATTTCCGCAGTGGTGATACTCACTCTGGCGGTTGTCATTATCGCCTTGCTCACCCGCCCGCAGCCCATTCCCGACAGCGCTGCTCTGGTGATTGCCCCCCAGGGCAACATTGTGGAGCAACTGACCACATCGCCCTCGCCCATGGGTCTGCTGTCCGGGCCACCCAGGGAAACCCGCCTCGGTGACCTGCTGGGCAGCATTCGCGCCGCCGCCAAAGACGAGCGCATCAACTCCCTGATACTCAATCTGGACAACCTGTCCGGGGCCGGCTTCAGCAAGCTCAGCGATATTGGCGATGCCTTGCAGGAATTTCGCGACAGCGGCAAGCCGATTACCGCCACTGGCGACAACTTCAGCCAGGGGCAATACTTCCTCGCCAGCCACGCAGACCGCATTCTGCTGAACCCGTTCGGAGCCGTGGAAGTGATGGGCTTTGCCCGCTACCGCCCCTACTTCAAGGATGCTTTGGACAAGCTCAAGGTCAATGTCCACGTGTTCAAGGTGGGCAGCTTCAAGGATGCCGTAGAACCGTTTCTGCGCAACGACATGTCGGAAGCCTCCAAACTCCACAACAGCGAGTGGCTCAATTTGTTGTGGGCGGACTACACCAGCCGTGTGGAATCTCTGCGCGGGCTGCCCAAAGGGGCCGTCAACGGTTTTATCAGCTCCATGGACCGCGACTTGCAACAACACAACGGCGACACCGCCAAACTCGCTCTGGAAAATGGCCTGGTGGACCAACTGGCCAGCAGCCAGCAGATGCACGCCGCACTGGTGGAACTGGCCGGCGATGACGGCAACGGCGGTTATCGTCAGGTGGGCATGAAGCGCTACCTGAAGGATATTATTGCCCAGCGCCAGGCAGACAACATGTTTGTGAACGACAAAGTGGCACTGGTGGTGGCCAGCGGCGAAATTCTCGATGGCGAGCAACCCGCCGACAAAATTGGCGGCGACAGCCTGGCCAAGTTGCTGTCCCAGGTGCGCGACGACCCGGCCATCAAAGCCCTGGTGCTGCGGGTGGACAGTCCCGGAGGCAGTGCCTATGCCTCCGAAGTGATTCGCCAGGAAATACTGCAAATCAAAGAACAGGGCATTCCCGTGGTGATTTCCATGGGCAGCCTGGCGGCTTCCGGCGGATACTGGATTTCCGCCAACGCCGACCAGATATGGGCCAGCCCCACCACCCTCACCGGCTCCATTGGCGTGTTTGGCATGGTGCCCACCTTTGAGAACAGCTTTGCGGAACTGGGCATCAAAAGCGATGGCATTGCCACTACGGAACTGGCGGGCTTTGGCGACCTCACTCGCCCCATGAGCGACAAAAGCGCTGCGGTTATCCAATCCGCCATCGATGGCATTTACCAAAAATTCCTCACCCTGGTGGCGGAAGGCCGCAACAGCAGCAGCGCAGAAGTCCACAAAGTCGCCCAGGGGCGCGTGTGGACCGGTGCCAAAGCCAAACAGCTGGGCCTGGTGGATGAATTGGGCAACCTGAAAAGCGCCATTGCCGCCGCCGCAAAACTGGCAGAGATCAGCGAATACAAAGTAGAACTTGTACAACCGCCGTTGAAATTTTCAGAAGCACTGATGCTGGGACTGGCGGAAAAAGTGCAGCTGGGAGACTGGCTGAACGTCGACGGCTTGATTCCAGACAGCCTGATGAAAACCGCAAACCCGCTGCTTGAAGCACTGAATGACCTCAATGACCCCAAGGGCTATTACTTGCGCTGTTATGAATGCAGTGAGTAGCACGTAGCCCGATGAGATCACCTCATCGGGCCAACACACCCAGCCAGGGAATCCGCGTATCCCCCAGCGCCACAAAAAACGGGTTGAGCAGGGATTCCTTGCGGTTGTAACTCAACGGCTCGCCATCAAGGTTCACTACTTGCCCGCCAGCCGCTGTCAGCACTGCTTGAGCCGCCGCGGTATCCCACTCGCAGGTGGGCGCAAAACGGGGATACAGGTCCGCCCTGCCCTCGGCAATCATGCAAAACTTCAACGAACTGCCCACCTGCATCAACTCAACACCGCCAAAGTGACTTTCCAAACTGACCAAGGCATTTTCACCCTCTGATGAACCGTGACGGCGGCTCGCCACAACCACCGGACAGGCTTCCTCTGGCAACTGGCGGCAGTGAATGGGTTCGCCATTTTTAAAGGCGCCGAGGCCAGACACCGCGCTGTACACAACCCCGGTCACCGGCACCACAACCACACCAAGCACTGGCTCACCATCCTCAATCAGCGCCACATTCACCGTAAATTCGCCATTGCCGTTGATAAACTCCTTGGTGCCATCCAACGGGTCTACCAGCCAATAACGCTGCCAGCTTTGCCGCTCGGCAAAATCCGGGAGCCGGGATTCCTCCGACAACACCGGGACATCCAGAATACCCGGCAGCCCGGCAACCAACACTTTATGGGCCGCCAAATCCGCCGCCGTTACCGGCGAATCATCCTGTTTGGCAGTGACCTGCCAACTGTCTTTTTGCCGGTAAACCACCAGCGTTGCCTGCGCCGCCTCAGCGCACAGGGCCTCTACCTTCTTCAACAACTCAATATTCATAGATTTCATCATACTGCCCACAAAGCCTGAAGGCGTGAGTCTGGAGTAACTTGCTGTGACCGTAGCCAGCAAGGATGCTGGCTCTGAGCTTACATGGATGTACTTGCAGCCTGTCACAGCAAGTTACTCCAGATTCATGCCCTGCACCAAAGGTTTGCATATCAACACCATAGCCTCAGTGAATTTTCACTGTCTGTTTATGAAACAGCAACGAGATTGCTTTTACCTGCGGCAACAGCGGTGCATACTGTATGCCATCAACCACCTGCCAATCACGCCGACATTGAACAATATTCTCGACTGGAACACTATCGACACCGTACTGCTGGACATGGACGGCACCCTGCTGGACCTGCATTTCGACAACCACTTCTGGCTCGAATACCTACCCCGGCGCTACGCCCAGCACCACAACATCTGCCCGGATCAGGCCACCCGCGACCTGCACAACCGCTTCGACGCCAAACGCGGCACCCTGGAATGGTACTGCCTGGAACACTGGTCGAAAGAACTGGCGGTGGACATTCGCCAGGTCAAAGAAGAAGTCGATCACCTGATCAGCGAACGCCCCTTTACCCAGGCCTTTCTGTCTTTTCTGGGCGACCAGCACAAGCAGCGTATCCTGATCACCAACGCCCACCCCCAAACCCTGGAACTGAAACTTCAGGTAACCGGTATCGAACCGCAACTGGATAAAATCATCAGCTCCCACCAATACGGTGCCCCCAAGGAAGACCAACACTTCTGGCAACAACTGCACCAACAACTGAATTTTGACCCCACCCGCACCCTGTTTGTGGACGACACCGAAAACATTCTGGCGGCGGCGCAGCAGTTTGGCATTGCCCACCTGCTATGCATTCACCAACCGGACAGCAAAGGCCGCCACCGCCAGATAGAGCGCTTTCCCGCCATCGACCACTTCGATGAACTGATTCCCGCTGATTATCACTGACCATGGAAAAAGTACGCATAGACAAATGGCTGTGGGCGGCGCGCTTTTTCAAAACACGCGCCCTTGCCAAAGCCGCCATCGAAGGTGGCAAGGTACATATAGACAGCCAACGCACCAAACCCAGCAAAGAAATCACAGTGGATACAGTGCTGCAAATTCGCCAGGGCTGGGACATAAAAACAGTAACCGTCATCGCCCTTTCCGACCAACGCCGGGGCGCGCCAGAGGCCAGCAACCTGTACCGGGAAAGCGAAGAAAGCATTGTCAAACGGCAAACCGAAGCCGCCCAGCGCAAAGCCCTGCGAGGTGGCGATGCCGCCCCGCTAAAACGCCCCACCAAAAAGCAACGGCGGCAAATTCACAATTTTTGGGAAAAAACATAGGTTACAGGACGGGCTGCGCCCTACAGGAAACAGACTGCAGGGCCGCACCTGTCACCTGTAGCGCGCAGTGCGTCCTGTAATCTGAACCCCTCTCACAATCTGCTCAAATAGTAGACAATCGCTGCAAACTTCCCTACAGTGCGCCTCCCTGAAAAACACCCCCCATATCTATGAGCGATAGCGACAAACTGCAGCGGTTTGTGTTCGACCACTGCGATATCCGCGGCGAAATCATCACCCTGGAGCAGAGCTACCAGGCGGTCCTGCAAACCGGCCAATACCCTCGGGCGGTGCAACAACTGCTGGGGGAATTTCTCGCCGCCGCCGGGCTGCTCAGTGCCACTCTCAAATTCGACGGCGTTATCACCATACAGGCGCGGGGTGATGGCCCACTCAAACTGATTGTTGCGGACTGCACCCGCCACCACAACCTGCGCGCGGTTGCCGAACTAAACAGCGATGACCTCTCTGGCGCCAACCCCGACGAGTACAGTCTGGCTGAACTGATCGGCAACGGCCAATTGGCCATCACCATCGACCCCAGCCGGGGCGAACGCTACCAGGGCATCGTGCCTCTGGAACAACCCACCCTGGCGGGCTGCCTGGAGCACTACTTTCAGCAGTCGGAGCAACTGCCCACCCGCCTTTGGTTGAACGCCAATGGCCAGCGCGCCGCCGGGCTGTTTTTACAGGCCCTGCCCCAACAAACTGCCAGCGAAGAACAGAACCAACAACAGTGGCAGCACCTTACCCAACTGGCAGAGACCATCAGCCCTCAAGAGCAACTGCAACTGGCCCATCAGGATCAGCTCTACCGCCTGTTTCACCAGGATGCAGTACGCCTGTTCGACACCACCGACCTGCAATTTGCCTGCAGCTGTTCACAACAGCGCACCGCGCAAATGCTGGTAAAAATGGGCCGGGAAGAACTGCACAGTATTCTCGCCGAACAGGGCCGAATTGAAGTGAACTGCCACTTCTGCAACCAGCAGTACCGCTTTGATGGCAACGACATCAACCAGCTGTTCAGCGGAGAACCGCCCACCATTCATTAGCAAAAGCCGTCGTCAAGGCCCGTGGAATCTGCGATACTTGACGCCTTTTTTCACCCCATTAAGGGAATGGCATGGGGACGACGACAGGGGCACTCTGTCGCGCTTTGACATTTAAATCTGTTACAGCAACTCAAGACCTGGAAGGATCAACACCAATGACCCAAACAGAAGACTCAGTAACCACCGTATTAACAGACCCCAGCGCCGCCAAACTGATTGAGCAAGCACTGATACGCGGTGAAGGCACCCTCTCTGACACCGGCGCTTTTTCCGCCATTACCGGCAAACGCACTGGCCGCTCACCGGGCGACCGCTTTGTGGTGGAAGAACCCAGCACCGCTGAAGCCATCGACTGGGGCGGCGTAAACCGCCCCTTCCCGCAGGACAAATTCGATGCCATCTGGGACAGAGTTGCCACCTATCTGGCAGAGTGCGACCGGGTTGTGCAACACCTGCACGTGGGCGAAGATCCAGAACACTACCTTCCGGTCAAAGTATCCACCGAAACCGCCTGGCACGGCCTGTTCGCCAAGAACATGTTTATCAACCCCACCAAGTTCAATCCGGCGGGCAAAGAAAAGTGGCATATCCAGCACGCCGCCAACTTTGTCTGCGACCCGGAGCGGGACGGCACCAATTCCGAAGGCTGTGTAATCATCAACTTTGCCCAGCGCAAAGTGCTGCTGGCGGGCATGCGCTACGCCGGTGAAATGAAAAAAGCCATGTTCTCGGTGCAGAACTTCCTGCTGCCGGAAAAAGACGTAATGCCCATGCACTGCGCCGCCAACGTGGGCGAAACCGGCGATGTGTGTTTATTCTTCGGGCTCTCCGGCACCGGTAAAACCACCCTGTCTGCGGACCCGGATCGCTACCTGATTGGCGACGACGAACACGGCTGGGGCAAAGGCTCGGTATTCAACTTCGAAGGCGGCTGCTACGCCAAAACCATCAACCTGAGCCAAAAGAACGAACCGGTAATCTGGGACGCCATTCGCTTTGGTGCCATTATCGAAAACGTGGTGTTGTCCGCCGACAACCACACCGCCGACTACGACGACACCTCGCTCACCGAAAACGGCCGCTGCAGCTACCCGCTGCACCACGTGGAAATGCGCTGCGAAGCCAACCGCGCCGGCGAGCCCAAAAACATCATCTTCCTCACCTGTGATGTTTCCGGGGTGCTGCCACCGGTATCCATTCTGTCCAAAGAAGCCGCCGCCTACCACTTTCTCAGCGGCTACACCGCCCGGGTTGGCTCCACCGAACTGGGCGCAGAAGCGGGTATCCACCCGGCCTTCTCCACCTGCTTTGGCGCGCCATTTATGCCACGCCCTGCGGGTGTTTACGCCGAACTGCTGATGAAGCGCGTGGAGGAATTCGGCGCCAAAGTCTATCTGGTAAACACCGGCTGGACCGGCGGCGCTGGCGGAGCCAACGGCACCGGCTCCCGCTTCCCCATTCCGGTGACCCGCGGCATCGTTGCCGCCATTCAGAACGGCGCACTGGAAAACACCCCCACAGAAACCCTGGATTTGTTTAACCTGTGCATTCCCACCGCAATCGTGGGCATCGACAGCAAATACCTCAACCCCCGCGAAGCCTGGGAAGACAAAGCCGCCTACGACGAACAGGCGCGCAAACTGGCTGGCCTGTTTGTGGAAAACTTTGCCAAGTTTGATGTGTCTGAAGATATCGTTGCGGCTGGGCCACAGCTGTAAATTCAGAGCCCCGTATCGAAAAGAGCGCCCTCTATTGAGAGTGGCGCTCTTTTTTTGCCCAGAGTTTTTTAATTGTCAAACCCCTGGCGCAAGACATAAATCCGGTGTGACTTTCTGTGACAGGCTACAAGTACATCCATGTAAGCTCGGAGCCAGCACTAACCTTTTGCATTCTGATCAGTGGCCTTGCAGAGCGATACTGAATTTCGATAGGATTTTCGTTCGCTAACCACATTAAACTACAAGGCAAGGAAGCATGATTGCGTCAACTAACCAGTGGATCGACAAGACCAACGCTCGATACGCCTCCCTCAGGCAACCCTGCACCCGCTTTGCACACACCTTCAAAAACTACTTCACCCCGGAACTGCTGCAGTCCGCCCACTTTGTTGTGGTGGATGAAATTCCAAAACCGGAGCTGCGCGAACTGAAAACAAACCCAGAGATAAACAACTTCCTCAACAAACCGGAAGACTCCATCACCTACAAAAACACCTACTACATCCTGCGCAGCCAGGAAAACCGCGAAAGCCTGCACTTTCACGAACTGGTACACGTGGTGCAATGGCAACAACTCGGCGAGCAGGAATTTTTGCAACGCTATATCGACGAACTACAAACCTTCGGCTACCAAAACGCCCCACTGGAAAATATGGCTTACAGCCTGCAGGCGTATTTTGAAAAAGGAATTGCGGTGGATGTGGAAGGGTTTGTGCGGGACTCGTTGCAGGAAAATGCGGGCAATGGGAGTTGGTTTCGGCGGTAGGTCGATATGGTGGGCCACCTTATAAAAAGAATATTTTCCCTTTCCTGACACGCCGTGAATACATCCATGTAGGCTCGTTGTCAGCATCCCTGCTGACAACGGTCAGAAAAGGGAAAATATTCTTTTCTTCCAATTTTGCAGCAAGCACACAGTGTATTCAGAATCAAAAATAATCCTACCTAGTCCAATACTCTGACGCGTATCTCGCCATCTCAATATACAGGCCCTTGTTCTTCAAAATGGACTTCTTGTCCGTTGTAATCCGCAACGTTTTTCTTTTGTGTATGTATGAAATATTGTGTTCATCAAGGTGCCCTTTGGCTTTATCCATAAGATGCGAAAACACTCTGAAAACAAGCAAGACTTTTCCAGAGCTTCGCTTTTGAAGCCAGAAGTAATTATTGTTATGTGACGTAATTGAAACGTAGTGCTTTGTGTAATTCTGGGCTGTTTCGCCAAGAATATCTGATAGTTCGTCTTGCAATACTTTTGCCGCGTCAATTACCCATTGAGCTTTTGATTGCCAGTAAACCTCATCAAATGTTTCATTAGATACTTGTGGCAAATATGTGGCAAGACCTATTTTGTTCGGTGGCTGAATGCTTTGCCATTAACTGCGGGGGTAAGAGTTTATATTTTTACCTTGCAATATGGGAATCATAATGTCAAATTACAAAGATGATACATCGTTCACTAGAAAGAAAAATTATCCAGGCGTTAAATGCCGTACCTGTGGTTTCTATATTGGGGCCGAGACAGGTTGGTAAGACAACGCTTGCGCTTGAGATTGTTAAGGATAAGCTGGGCAAGGAGATAGCTTACCTCGACCTGGAGCTTGATTCTGATCTGGCAAAGCTCAATGAGCCGGAAGATTATCTCAAGCGTTTCAGTAACAAGCTGTTGATTATCGATGAGGTTCAGAGAAAACCTGATCTGTTTAGGGTTTTGCGTAGCTTGGTCGATATCAGAAAGCGCAATGGAGAAAGGGGGGGACATTTTCTGTTGTTGGGGTCAGCCTCCCGTGACCTGCTCCAGCATTCAACAGAGACATTGGCTGGTCGTATTCGCTATTTGGAACTTTGCCCATTCTCTGTTCCTGAAATCAATCAGCATGATCCTGAAAACCTTGATATTGATCGGCTCTGGTTTAGAGGCGGTTTCCCTGACAGTTATTTAGCCAGCGATGAAGATGAGAGTTGGGATTGGCGCTCAGATTTTATCTCCACCTATGTTGAACGTGATATCCCTTTGATGGGGCCTAAAGTACCGGCTGCCAGAATGAAGCGGTTCTGGAGTATGTTGGCCCACTGGCATGGACAGCAAATCAATATGTCATCGTTAGGCAAGAGCTTGGAAGTGGATCATAAAACCATACGCTCGTACCTGGATATCCTCACGGATTTTTATATGGTCAGGCAACTACAGCCCTGGTCTGGGAATACCAAAAAGCGGCTGGTGAAATCGCCAAAGGTCTATATTCGTGATAGCGGTATACTGCACCGGCTGCTGAATATATCTGACCATGAAACCCTGTATGGGCATCCTGTGCTCGGTGCAAGTTGGGAAGGTTTTGTGTTGGAAAGTATCCTTTCCAACCTGTCGAGCAAGTGGCAGTACAGCTATTACCGAACCTCCAGCCAGGCCGAAATCGATCTGGTGTTAGAGGGGCCTAAGCGGGAGGTTATTGCTGTTGAGATAAAGCGCTCTTCTTCGCCTAAGGTCACCAAGGGTTTCCATCTGGCTAGTGAAGATATTAGGGCTACAAAGAAGTTTGTTGTCTACCCCGGTGGTGACAGGTTTCAACTGACCAACGATACGCAGGTCATAGACCTAAATAAATTTTTATCAGAGATAGGCTGAGTGGCCGAGGTCGACCCATTTCGGATGTTGGTTTTTTACACTGCCCCCAACTGCCTTGCACGCGAGGCAAGCTCGCGCACAAAACAGCAGCTTCCTGGTGCACTGATTCGTATTTGATGGGCGACAAGTCTCCATTCGACGAATGCAAACACTCCGTGCTGTAGTAGCGCATATACTCCGTTACATCTCGTTTCATGCAGTTGCGTGTTGGCTGAGGAACCTTGAACACCACCTCAGAGCCGAGGTGTGGAGAAGGTGGCCAGAAGCCCCGTATTACGGGGACTTCCAGCACATTGAGAGATCAGCACATAAGCCGGGTTCTGTCGTGGGCAATCATTCCTCTACGATGTACGTCACCGCACACCTTTAGCAACCTACCCGCCCACAGTGCGGGTCACACCTGTAGTGGGCCTATTTGGTCTTGCTCCGAACGGGGTTTACCATGCCGCGAGCTGTTACCAGCCGCGCGGTGCGCTCTTACCGCACCCTTTCACCCTTACCGGTCTTCCGAAAAAGACTTAGGCGGTCTACTCTCTGCTGCACTTTCCGTAGGCTCGCGCCCCCCAGGTGTTACCTGGCGTTCTACCCTGTGGAGCCCGGACTTTCCTCCCCTCCGCCACACAAGATAGCGGAGCAGCGATTGCCTGGCCGACTCCCGGGGGCAGTATACAGTCGACAGAGGACAGAGGACAGAGGACAGAACGAGTCTACATGGATGTATGTACTGCATGCTGGTACAGGAGGTTTGTCATCCTGAGCGTAGCGAAGGATCTCACAGCATGCGGCTAGTACGAGATTCTTCGCTGCGCTCAGAATGACAGTGCGGGTTACGGAAAAGGCAGGATTCGGAGCACCTCTTTTGGTAAACTCCCACACCGTCAAAACCAATAAAAAAATCATGTTCAAACTCGGCCTGATTGTTAATCCCTTCGCCGGTATCGGTGGCAGTGTGGCGCTGAAAGGCAGCGATGGTGCGGATACTGTGCGCGAGGCGCTGGCTCGCGGTGCCGAGCCCAAAGCCGGGGTGCGTACTTTGCAGGCATTGGAACCACTGCAAGGTTTGCCGCTGGAAATCATTACCTACCCCGCCGAAATGGGCGCTGATATTGCTCGCCAGGCCGGTTTTGAACCCAGGGTTATCGGCACCATCGACAGTGGCAACACCACTGCCGCAGACACCGAAAAAGCGGCACTGGAACTGGCTGCCGAGCACATCGACCTGCTGCTGTTTGCCGGTGGCGACGGCACCGCACGCAATCTGTGCAACGTACTGGACAGCCAGGTTCCGGTACTGGGTATCCCCGCCGGAGTAAAAATCCATTCCGGCGTTTACGCCCTCACCCCAAAAGCCGCTGGGCAGCTGGTGGCCGAACTGGTGCGGGGCGAATTGGTAAGCCTGGGTGAACAAGAAGTGCGGGATATCGACGAAGCCGCCTTCCGCCAGGGCCAGGTGCGCGCCCGCTACTACGGCGACCTCACCGTGCCCAACGAACACCACTATATCCAAAGCGTTAAAAACGGCGGCAGGGAAGTGGAAGAACTGGTGCTGGACGATATTGCCGCCGACTTTATGGAACAAATGGAAGACGGGGTGCGCTACATCATGGGCTCTGGCACCACCGTTGCCAACATTATGGAACAACTGGGTTTGGCCAATACCCTGCTGGGTGTGGATGTCATTGAAAACGGCCAGCTGATCGCCAGTGATTGCACGGCCCAACAGCTGTTGGAACTGACGGACAGCCACCCCAGTCAACTTGTGATTACCATTATCGGCGGTCAAGGCCATATTATCGGCCGCGGCAACCAACAAATCAGCCCGACATTATTGCAACGTCTGGGGCGCAACAACCTCTATGTCGTGGCCACCAAAACCAAAATCAAAGCGCTGAATGGAAGGCCGCTGATTGTCGACAGCGGCGACGAAGCCACCAATCAAATGCTGGCGGGGTTGATGCCGGTGCATACCGGTTACCACGATTCGATTTTGTATCGGGTGGCGGAGTTTTAACTAACCAAACCAAGTCATCGCGAGCGCAGCGCCGCGATCTCCATCAAGTTACTGCCACATTAAAAAGATTGCCGCGTCGCTGCGCTCCTCGCAATGACGAAGAGTGTAATTAACCTGCATCTTTCATCTCCACAGCCAGTTTATACAACTCTTTTTTGTTACCACCAGTAATCTTCGCCGCCAGCGTCGATGCCTGTTTTACCGACAATTCTTCCAGCAGCAGACCCAGAACACGCTGTTGTTCCAGGTTATCGGCAATCTGCTCTTTGGGTTCTGCGCCAGCCACCACCAAGACAATTTCACCCCGCTGTTGATTGCTGTCGGCAGCGACAATCCCTACCAATTCCGCCAGTGGTTTGCCGTGGAATGTCTCGAAGGCTTTGGTCACTTCCCGCGCCAGCACTGCATCGCGATCACCACCAAACAGCGCCGCCATATCCCGCAGGCAATCCAGCACCCGGTGGGGGGCTTCGTAAAACACCATGGTGCGGGTTTCACTGGCCAGTTGTTGCAGAGCTTTGCAGCGGCCAGCACTTTTGGCGGGCAAAAAGCCCTCGAAGGTAAAACGGTCGGTGGGCAGCCCTGCGGCGCTCAAAGCGGCAACTGCGGCGCAGGGGCCGGGAATCGGTGAAACGGCAATTCCCTCCTGGCGCGCCTGGCGGACGATGCGATAGCCCGGGTCAGAGATCAACGGCGTACCGGCATCACTTACCAAAGCCACATTTTTGCCATCGCGCAACGCCTGCAACAGACTGTCTGAACGGGCGTTGCCACTGTGGTCGTGGTAGGCTACCAGTGGTTTGTCGATACCCAAATGATCCAGCAAACGACGGCTGTGGCGGGTATCTTCCGCCGCCACTATATGCGCCGATTGAAGCGCCTCCACGCCACGGGGTACCATATCCCCCAAATTGCCAATTGGCGTTGCCACTACGTACAGTTCACCTGCCATTGAAGGTTCCCATGAGGTTACTATTTTTGCGCAAGCCCCTGACCACACTCGCTCTCTGCGGGTTGGTACTCAGCGGCTGTCAGTCCCCCAAACCGGGTGGCTCAGAATACACAAACGGACAAGACAAAGTACAGCGAGTACAGCGCGCCAACGAATTACTGCAACGGGCCGCCAGCGCCGACTCCACCCAGCGCCAGGCGTTGCTGCTGGATGCTGCACAGCTGCTGTACAAAGCTGAAAATTACAGTGCTGCCAGCCGTGTGCTGCAACAGGTTGAACAAGACAAACTCACCTTGCACCCCCTGGCTCGCTACAGCGTACTGAGTGCGGAGCTGGCCTTGCAGCAAGACAACTTTTTTGTCGCCCGCCATCACCTCACCCACCCGGCACTGGAGCGCATGTGGCGCGACCTGCCGGTGGAATTGCGCCAGCGCTGGCACCGCCACCGGGCCACAGTATTTGCCATCCTCGGTGAAGAACAGCGCAGTATTGAAGAATACGTCGCCCTGAGCAGCAGCATTGATGATGGTGCCGAAATCAGCAGTATTCACCAGCAATTGTGGCAACTGCTCACCCGCATTCCCCAGCTGGATTTGCAAAAACTGGTCAACAGTGAACAGCAGCAAGTATTGAAAGGCTGGTATCAGCTGGCGCAGATAAGCCGCAGCAATCAGGGCAACATCGAAGGTCTGCAACAGTCCATTGATCGCTGGCAGAACAGTTGGGCCTGGCACCCCGGTGCACTCTACCCGCCGGCGGGCCTGGATGATATTCGCGCCATCGCCAACCGCCTGCCACAAAAGCTGGCCCTGCTGCTGCCCATGAGCGGCAGCCCGGAATTGGCCAATGCCGGTAAAACCATCCGCGATGGTTTTATGGCCGCCTACTATCAGGTACTGGAACAAGGCCACCGGCCACCAACCATTCAGCTGTACGACACCGCCAGCGACCCGGACGTCGAATCCCTGTACCGCCAGGCCGTCACGGATGGCGCCGAAATGGTGATCGGCCCACTGGCAAGAAATAACGTTGCCCAGCTCAACGCCATCGGCGACTTGCCCGTGCCAACCGTCTCACTCACCTACCTGCAGGACGCCGAAACTCCGGTGGCCAACCAATTGCTGCAATTTGGCCTGTCAGCCCCCAACGAAGCCCGCCAGGTGGCGGACCGAGCCTGGCTGGAAGGCCACCGGCGCGCCCTGGCCATTGTGCCCAACAGTGCCCTGGGGCAGCGCACTCTTGCAGCCTTTCAGCAACAGTGGGAAGGCAATGGCGGCGAGTTGGTACAAATTCTTAACTATCAGCGCGGACAGGTGGACTTCAAAGCAGCGGTGAAAAAAGCCCTGCTCATCGACCAGAGCCAACAGCGCAGCAACCGGCTTGCCAACGTGCTCGGCAAGCGCCTCAAGTCCGAGCCCTTTCACCGCCGCCGCGACCTGGATATGGTGTTTCTGTTTTCCTTCCCGGAAGAAGGCCGTCAGGTAAAACCCATGCTGGATTTCTTTCACGCCGATGATCTGCCGGTTTACGCCACCTCACACATTTACGATGGTAAACCCCAGGCCAGCAAAGACCGCGACCTGGACGGCGTGCGCTTTGCGGTAATGCCCTGGGCACTGCCCGGCACCATCGCCGAGAGCATGATTCCCAAAGCCAACTTTGTCGCCAACTTTTTTGCCCTTGGCCTGGACGCTTACAAAATTCACCAGGCAACCCTGCAAATGCAGCTGCTGCCGGAAACCCAGCTGTTTGGCAGTACGGGCACTCTGAGTCTGGACAACAACCAGGTAATCAGACGCCAACCCTGGGCGGAATTTCGCGGCGGCAAGGTGCGCCGCGCACGGCTGCCGGATAAAGCTCAATAACTCTATATTGGAAACTAAACCATGGACGGAGACAAAGCAGAGCAGTTGGCCCGCGGACATTTAAAAAAAGCCGGCCTGCAAATTATCGAATGTAATTATCGTTGCCGCCGTGGGGAAATTGACATTATTGCCCGCGACGGCGACAGCCTGGTTTTTGTGGAGGTACGCTACCGCCGCCAAAGCAAGTTTGGCAGCGCCGCTGACAGCATTAACCCACGCAAGCAGGCGCGCATCATCGCCGCTGCACTCAACTACCTGCAACGGCACCAATTGGCTGAAAAACTCCCCTGCCGATTTGATACCATATGCATCGTCCCGCAGGCAGGCGGCTGGCGACAGCATTATGATATCGACTGGCTAAAAGATGCGTTTCAAGCAAGCTATTGAATGTAATTGAGAACTTATGGAACAACGGGTTATCGAACTGTTTCACCGCAGCATTGAAGCCAAGATGAATGTCGGCGAAGGCCTGGCTCCGCTACTGGCCAGTGCCAGCCAGCGCTGTGTGGCGAGCTTGCTGGAAGGCCGCAAACTGCTGTGTGCAGGCAACGGCGTCAGCGCTGCCATGGCCAGCATTCTCTGCCAGAATTTACTGCACCAGTACCGTTTGGAGCGGCCCGGCTTTGCGGCCATTAGCCTGTCCGGGGAGGCAGGGTTGCTAACAGGTATTGGCAGCCAACATAATTTCAGCGAAGTGTTCAGTCGCCAGGTAAAAACCCTGGGAGAAACGGGCGACCTGTTGGTACTGTTCAGCACCGGCGAAGATCCCGCCAATCTCAGCCAGGCCGCCCACGCCGCCCACGACCGCGGCCTGAACATAATCGCCTTTACCGCCCCCGGCGACCACAACCTGCGTTCGCTGCTGGCGGATGATGACCTGGATGTCTGTGCCGATCACCCAGACGTGCACCGGGTTCAGGAAATACAGCTTTTGAGTTTATTCGCCCTGTGCGATTTAATTGATGATCAATTGTTTGGAGGGATAGATTAAATGGGCACGATTTTCAGAAGTACCCACATGCTGCGCGTTTTCACCGCCACGCTGCTGGCTGCATGCCTGGCTGTGGCATCCGGCTGCACCACCATTGTCGATGCAGTCACCACCAAGCCCATTGAACCCGACCACAACGACACCGCCATCGGCACTGATTTGAACGATTTGCAGATCGAAGTCTCGGTAGGCGTCAACATCAAAAAAGCACACCCCCAGCTGGATCGATCTCACGTCAATGTACACGCCTACAATGGCATCGTGTTGCTGACCGGGGAAGTACCCAGCGCCGACCTGCGTACCCTGGCAGGAGATACCGCACGCAAATTTCGCGGCGTGCGTCAGGTGCACAACGAACTGCAGATTTCCGGCAAATCGTCGCTGTTGGCACGCACCACCGACACTTGGTTAACCACCAAGGTGCGCAGCAAGTTTATTCTGGAAAAAAACTTCAAAGGCTCCGACATCAAAATCATCACCGAAGGCAACGTGGTCTACCTGATGGGAATTGTCAGCCAGGCTCAAGGCCGCCAGGCCGCCAACATCGCCAGTCGCACCGGCGGCGTGAAGCGGGTGGTTAAGGTGTTTGAGTATCACGAGTGAATAGCTGCGGGTTGCGGGCAGATCGTGCAAGCCTGTCATCCCCACGCAACACGCCATCCCCGCGCAATACGTCATCCTGAGCGCAGCGAAGGATCCCCGAATTCAACCGCACGCCCTGAGATTCTTCGCTGCGCTCAGAATGACAATTACGCTCGACCTGCCCGCAGCTCGCAGCTATTTTACAACTTATCCAGTAACTTCCTCAGCTGCGATACATGCCGGCGGCTCACTTGGGGCTTGATATCCAGCCCCGCCAGGCGCACAAAGTACTGGCCGTCCTGATTGCGTTCCAGGCCTTCAATATGGGGAATGGACACCAGGGCATTGCGGTGAATGCGCTCGAACAACCCGGCAAATTCCGTTTCCAGGTCTTTCAGTGTTTCATCCAGCAGCGCTTCGCCTTCGGTGTGGTAGGCGGTAACGTATTTGTTGTCTGCCTGAAACAGGCGAATATTGGACACTGGTACCAGCTCAACACCGCGGCGATTTTTGGAACTTACGTGGGCGCGGCGGCCCGATAATCCGGGCACCTGTTCCAATTCATCGAGCTGGGCTTTGTTGAGGCGCCGGGCCCGGGAAATAGCCTGTTCCAGATCCAGCTGTTTGACCGGTTTCAGCAGGTAACCCACGGCCTGTGAGGAAAACGCCTGCACCGCGTAGTCATCGTATGCCGTGCAAAAAATCACTGCGGGGGGAGGGTCAAACTCCGCCATGTGCTGAGCGGCTGCCAGGCCATCCATTCCCGGCATGCGCACGTCCAGCAAAATCACATCCGGCGACAGCATACGGACCAGTTCGATAGCATCACTGCCGGAACCCGCCTGGCCTACCACCTCACAGTTTTCTACCAGGCCGGTCATCCTGGCCAGGCGCTCCCGCGCTAGCGGCTCGTCATCAACAATCAGGATTTTCATATTTCCCCCAATCAACCTGTGGCTTGTTTTTATACTTCAGTGATTGAATCAATTACCGGGTAGCTGATCCGTGTAATGTAGCAATTATCGCCTTCTTCTGCAGTAACTGTAGCGCTGCTGCCAAAGTGCGCCTCCAGGCGATGACGAATGTTGGTCAGCGCTGTGCGGCTGCCACGATGACTTTCCATAATGGGCGAGCGGGGGTTATTCACCTCAAAAGTGAGACGATTGCCCTCTCGCTGCAAAGATATTTTGATGGTGCCGCCATTCGGCAATAACTGAATGCCGTGATAAATGGCGTTTTCCAACACCGGCTGCAGCGCCAGCGAAGGTATGCGCACTTCTTCGCCGTAATCGCCAATCTGCCACTCCACCTTCAGGCGATCCCCCAGGCGCAGCCCCTCCAGTGCCAGGTAGCGGCGGCACAGCGCCAGTTCATCCCGCAACGGCACCAGGGTGTGAAATTCGCTCAGGGCACAGCGAAACAGATCGGAGAGGTCTTCCACCACCCGCTCGGCCTTGGCCGGGTCAGAGCCAATCAGCGAGGCGATCATGTTCATGCTGTTAAACAGAAAGTGCGGGCGAATGCGCGACTGCAACGCCTGAATACGGGATTCCAGTTCCGCCTTCTGCTGCAAGCGCAACTGCTGTTGCAGGTACAGGTAACGCAGCAGGATGCCCGCAGGTATCACCGTCACTACGGCAATATCCAACAGCTGCAAACCGTCCAGACCATCACCCACACCCAGCAAGTGGGTTAGCCACATCAGCAGGGCACTGCACAGCAGCGCCACCAACACAATGGCCACCAGACTGACAATGGCCGCTGTACGCAGCCCCCAGCGAGCGAAAATGTTGCGGGTTTTGCACAGTACCACCGCACTGAGCAGGGAAATCCACAGGGCCAACATGGAGACTTGCCCCAGATGAACCCAGTCGAAGCCAGCAACACCGTTACCGGCAATCACAATCAGAATGGCGAGTAATTCGGTAATAACAATCACCGACAGCAGGCCATCTCCGCCGCGACACAAATCGGGCAGCAGCGAGTCCGGCGCAGGGGTGGGCAAATGCCCCTCGAATTCGTCCAGATCCATAGGGTATCCCGGATTAAGTCCGGTTTGGCTGTTGTGGTTGTTATTATCGACGAGTTTACAGCACTCGATCAGCGCCGCAGTATCCACTCAAACAGCGTTTGCGGCAATGGGAATAGAGTATGATTTTTACTGGGAAAACAGAAAGATAAGCAGGTTTACAAAAGAAAAGACTACAGGGCGCTTATAAAAATAGTGATATTTTCGCGAGAGCAAGGCGGTGGCGCACGGAGACCCGCAGTGTATAAGACATACATGAGGACTCGAGTACGACACCAACGCCGCTATCGCGGAAATAGTGCATTTTTAGAAGTGCCCTACACAATATCGTCAACAAACTCACTGAGCACCTGATCGGCACTGCGAACCACCTCCACCGACGCCTTGAACGCCAGCTCCTGCTGGCGCAATTCCACCAGTTTTTCCGCCACATTCACATCTGACGTCGGGCGGCTGCTTTGCCCATTGTCCAGCTGGCGGTTGTCGGTTACAGCGGCGCCGGCAATATCTGCCGCCGTCTGATCCAACTGCTGACGACTGTTTTGTATACCCTGAAGCCCAGCACTGAGGGCGGTATTGGGGGTAGAGCTGATCTCCATAACGGACTCACAAATAACGGCGTTACTATCAATATAGCCTCGCAACCAGCACTTGTCATCGACCAGTTCACAAAGCCGTCAATGGGTATTTGTGAGGCTTTCATTCAAGATTTAGGATAAATGCGTCGATACACCCTGCTGATACATGAATATTTGTATGAATATTTGTATGAATATTTGCTGGCAATCCATAAAATAATACGACAGCCAAGTAGCATGGACGAAATCAAACTGAGCGACATCAACTGGAATCTGACTGAAAACAGCAGCTTCCTGACCACCACTGCCATTCGCCTGGCGCAATGCATTAGTGCAGATCATGTACTGATTGGCGAAATAGACAGCAATGGCCAGCAGTGCACCACTCTGGCCTACGTTGTCAATCAGCAAGCGGTGGATAATATCCAGTACGACTTAAAGAACACCCCCTGCGCCGATGTGTACTGCGGCGAAGTCTGCCTGGTCAACGGCAATGTTCAACAACAGTACCCGGATGATGCCCTGCTGATTGAATTGGGCATTACCTCTTATATTGGCTTACCGCTGATCGACCGCAGCGGCAAAGTCATTGGCATATTCAGCGCCCTGTTTAACAGTGCATTGCCCGCGGGCAGCGAAGATAATATCCGCACCCTGTTCATCATGGCTGCAGAACTGATCACCAGCCATATTGAGCACATCAAGGAGCATCAGCAGCTGGCGCTTACAGAGATTATTCTCGACACCATTGGCGAAGGCATCAGCATATGCAACCCGCAACGGGAATTTATCTTTACCAATCCGGCGTTCTGCCGTCTCTCCGGCTACAGCGCCGAAGAGTTGCAGGGTAAACCCACCTCATTTCTGCACAGCAACTACCACGACCCTGAATTTTACGAAGACATGCACAACACCATGGCTTCGGAGGGTATGTGGGCCGGCGAGGTTTGGGCCAAACAAAAAAGCGGTGACCTGGTACCCACCTGGCTAACCAACACCCCCATCCAAAATGACCGGGGAGAACTTGAGTGCTACATTATCCTCGCCGCCGACATCAGTGACCGCAAAGCGGCCGAGCAAAAAATCCGCTTCCAGGCCAACTACGACCAAGTCACCCAATTACCCAACCGGCACCTGTTTCTGAGCCAGCTCAAAGATGCCATTGCCTCCAGCAAACGTCATGGCAAACAGTGCGCGGTGCTGTTTCTTGACCTGGACATGTTCAAAGCCATCAACGATTCCCTGGGCCACCAGGCGGGGGATGAGCTACTTCGTCAGGTCGCCAAGTGTCTGACTGGCCAGTTGCGGGAGAGCGATTCCGTTGCACGTCTGGGGGGTGACGAATTTACCGTTATTCTCAACAACCTGAGCAACGCCCAGGAAGCACAAATAGTTGCCGACAAACTGCTCACTACACTGGCACAACCCCTGCAACTGGAGCATCACCCGGTTACTATCACCGGCAGCATGGGCATAGCCGTATACCCACAGGATGGTGAGGATCCAGACAAACTGCTCGGTTACGCCGACCAAGCCATGTACAGCGCCAAGCGACTCGGAAAAAACTGTTTCAGTTTTTTCACACCCGCCATGCAACAGCAAGCAGAGCGACGCCTGGTTTTGAAGCACCTGCTGGAAAAAGCCATTGTCAACAACGATATCTGTGCGGCCTACCAGCCCATTATCAATATCGTCAATGGTCAGATCGAGAAGTTTGAAGTACTGGCTCGCTGGCCACATGAGGGCGGCTACATCTCGCCCATGGAATTTATTCCGGCGGCGGAAGAATTTGGCCTGATTGCAAAAGTTGGCGAGATCATTCTGGAAAAAAGCTGCCAACTGCTGCGCCAGCTACACCTGGAGGGCTTTACCAACCTGCAGTTTGCCATCAACCGCTCCGCCAAAGAATTTCCTCGCTCCGGCGAAGCGGAACCCAATTGGTTAGATGTACTGCAACAGCATCAGCTACCCGCCAGCGCCATCTGTTTTGAAGTGACCGAAAGCATTCTGGCTCCCGATAATATGGATCAAAAACGTTACTTCAACAAACTCAAAAATGCCGGAGCGCAAATCGCTATTGACGATTTCGGTACCGGCTACTCCTCGTTGAGCTACCTGCGCAAATTCCCGGTGGACATTCTCAAGATCGACCGCTCCTTTATCGCCGAGTTTACCAACCGGGAAGACGACCTGACCCTGGTATCCACCATCATCGCCATGGCCCGCAGCCTCAACCTGACAGTGGTGGCGGAAGGCGTGGAAGATCAACAACAACTGGATAAACTGATGGAGTTGGGCTGCAACTACGCCCAGGGTTTTTACTTCTCCAAACCCATTGATGCGGAGCAGGTGCTGCCCTATTTACACAAGTGGGGTGAACAGCTTACTGCCACCTGACGTCATTGTGAGGAGCGAAGCGACACGGCAATCTTCATCTACAACGCGCCAAAACCACGAAAATTCCACAACGCCCAAACAGTCGACAGAACTTAAAAATCCAATTCCACCGACTCCCCGGCCTGCTCCGTACACACCCGATTCATCAACTGCAACAACGTCTCGCCGGTGGTTGTACAGTGCCAGTGGTCATGCTGCCACACAAAGTGGAATCCGCCACTGCGCGCCGCCACCCATATCTGCGCCACTGCGGTCTGGCGCGACACAATCACCACCGAGCCGTTAGCTTCCATGGTAAGCGTCAGCACCCCATTATTGCCCTCGTAGTCGATATCGGCACCACTGTCCTCCACCGCCTCCTCAATATCAATCATCAACTGGTCGGCAATCTGGGTGAATTCGCTTTCATTCATGGCGCTTCTGAATCCCGGTAAGGTCTTGTTTTAAAGGACGAAGTATACGTGCCGGAATATGGCCGGTATACTCCGGAAATCATCAATTTTTGCACGATACAGACACCATGAACCGTTTTACACCCTGTCGGCTGCTGATGGCGGCACTGCTGCTTGTCAGCTTGGGAGGCGTGGGTTGTGGCAACAAGGGGCCGTTAAAACCGCCGCCCTCAAGCAACACTCCCGCAATCCATCATTAACAGAGCCGACCCATGGATCATTTCAACTCCCTCAATGGCCAGTTGCATGGCGAGCAGGTGCCGCTGGCAGATATTGCCGAGCAATACGGCACCCCCACCTACGTCTACAGCCGGGCCACCCTCACCCGCCACTTTCGGGCTTATCAGAAAAATCTGGCGGATCGCGACCACCTGATCTGCTATGCCGTAAAAGCCAATTCCAACCTGGCGGTACTCAATGTGCTGGCGCGTTTGGGAGCGGGCTTCGACATCGTTTCCGGCGGCGAACTGGAACGCGTTATTCACGCCGGTGGCGACCCGGCCAAAGTGGTGTTTTCCGGGGTTGGCAAACAGCCCCATGAAATATCCCGCGCCCTGCAGCTGGGCATTCACTGTTTTAATGTGGAATCCCAGGGAGAGCTGGAAACCCTCAATCGGGTGGCTGGCGAGCTGGGCTGTGTGGCACCGGTGTCCCTGCGAGTCAACCCGGACGTGGACGCCGGCACCCACCCTTACATTTCCACCGGGCTGAAAGAAAACAAGTTTGGCATCGATATTCGTTCCGCCAAAACCGTGTATCGGCTGGCCCACGCCCTGCCCCACCTGAAAGTGTTGGGCGTGGATTGCCACATCGGTTCCCAACTCACCGAATCCACCCCTTTTGTGGATGCCCTGCAGCGGGTGCTGCTGCTGGTGGACGAGCTGGCCGCCGAAGGTATTGTACTGCAGCACCTGGATATCGGCGGCGGTTTGGGGGTGCCTTACAAAGACGAGCAACCGCCGCACCCGGATCAATACATGGCAGATTTGCTGCCCTTCCTGGAAGGTCGCGATCTCAAATTGATTGTCGAACCGGGCCGTTCCATCGCCGCCAACGCCGGAGTGCTGCTTACCCGAGTAGACGTGGTGAAACTGGCGGAACACAAAAATTTTGCCGTGGTGGATGCCGCCATGAACGACATGCTGCGTCCGGCACTGTACCAGGCGTGGATGAAGGTTGAGCCGGTGCAGCCCGACCCCGCGCTGCCCGAGCGCCACTACGATGTGGTGGGCCCGGTGTGCGAAACCGGCGACTTCCTCGCCAAAGATCGCCAGCTTGCCATTGAGCCCGGCAGCCTGCTGTGCCTGCGCGGTGCCGGTGCCTACGGTTTTACCATGAGCTCCAACTACAACAGCCGTGGCCGCGCCGCCGAGGTAATGGTGGACGGCGACCGCGCCCACCTGGTGCGCCGCCGGGAAACCTTTGAAGACCTGATTCGCGGTGAGTGCCTGCTGCCAGAATGCGATAAAAAGCACGGTGAGCACAGTGGTTAATTCGCGGAAGAACCTGATCCACTTCAGCAAAATGCACGGCCTGGGCAACGACTTTGTGGTGATCGACGCGGTCACCCAGCCGTTCGCCATGTGCAGCAGCAAGGCGCGCAAACTGGCGGACCGCCATTTCGGTGTGGGCTGCGATCAAATTCTGCTGGTAGAGCCACCCAGTCAACCCGACATGGACTTTCGCTACCGCATCTTCAATGCCGACGGCAGCGAAGTGGAACAGTGTGGCAACGGCGCCCGCTGTTTCGCCAAATTTGTGCGCGACCGCAAGCTCACTGGCAAACAGCACCTGAAGGTGGAAACCTGCAAAGGCACCATTGAACTGCACTGCGAAGCCAACAACCGCTACCGGGTGGATATGGGCGTGCCGGAGCTGGAACCGCAGAACATTCCCTTCCGGGCCGAATCCCGTGCCAGCAGCTACAGTTTGCCGGTGGCCGGTCGACAATTGACCATCGGCGCGGTGTCCATGGGCAACCCCCATGCAGTTTGTGTGGTGGACGACATCCAATCCGCTCCGGTGGCAGAACTGGGGCCGCTGATTGAAAACCACGAGCAATTTCCCCGGCGGGTCAACGCCGGCTTTATGGAAATTGTCAGCCGCAACGAAATCAACCTGCGGGTTTACGAGCGCGGCGCCGGGGAAACTCTGGCCTGCGGCAGCGGTGCCTGTGCAGCCGTGGTTATCGGCTGTCTGCAAGGTCTGCTGGAGTCACAGGTAACCGTCAATCTGCCCGGCGGCAGTCTGCAAATCCAGTGGCAGGGTGAGGGCCAAAGTGTCACAATGGCCGGGCCAGCATCCACGGTGTATCAAGGGCGTATAAGAATATGACAGCCGACAACGAACACTCCAATATGAACCAGACCAACATGGACGAAGCCACCATTGTGGCGTACCTGCAAAGCAACCCGGATTTTTTTGAAAGCCACCCGGACCTGCTGGAACTGATTCAGCTGCCCCACGAAAGTGGCCGCGCGGTATCGCTGGTGGAACGCCAGGTGGCGGTATTGCGGGAGCGCAATATGGAAATGCGCCAGCGCCTCAACAACTTGCTGGAAGCCGCCCGCACCAACGACAAACTGTTTGAAAAAACCAAACGCCTGGTGCTCAACCTGCTGGATTCCCGCGACATCAACAGCCTGGTAGACACCCTGTACGAAAGCCTGGGCAACGACTATCAGCTGCAATACTTCAGCCTGGTACTGCTCACCGACACCACCCGCCTGCCGGACAACCCGGCTCGGGTTGTCGGCCTGGACGAAGCGGAAAACCAGGTAGGCACCCTGCTGCGCAGCAACCGCGCCATCTGCGGCGTACTGCGCCAGGAAGAACTGCAATTTCTGTTTGGCAACAAAGCCGGGGAAATCGGTTCAGTGGCGGCAGTCCCCCTGACCCGTGGCCAGAACTACGGCATTCTGGCCATCGGCAACTCCGACCCCAACTACTACCGCAGCAGCATGGGCACCCTGTTTTTAAGCTATATCGCCGAAGTGCTGAACCGGATATTGCCGAAGTTTATTAAGTGACAGGGGGGCTCATCCCTTTGTCATCCTGAGGCCACGCAGTGGCCGTGAGGATCTCACAACTACCCAAACACGAGATCCTCACGTCGCTACGCTCCTCAGGATGACGCAACCCAGGAACAAGTGTGGCCGACAACAAACCGTTCGCCAAACAACTATCAGCCTTCGAGCAATACCTGCGCTCGGAGCGCAACGCCTCTCCCCACACCATTGCCAATTACCGGCGCGACCTGAAAAAGCTGCAAGACTATTGTCAGCAACAGGGTATTAGCCAACTAAAAAACATAACCCCATCGGATATCCGCCTCTGTCTGGGGCAGCTCCACCGTCAGGGGCTCAGCGGCACCAGCCTGCAACGTTGGCTGTCGTCCAGCCGCAGCTTTTTCACCTTTGCCAGCCGCAAATGCGGTTTATCGCTCAACCCCGCCAACGGCATTCGCGCCCCCAAGTCACCGACAAAGCTGCCCAAAACCCTGGATGCGGACCAAACCCAGCAATACCTGGAGACCCGAGGCGATCACTGGATTGATTGCCGTGACCGCGCCATGGTGGAGCTGTTTTACTCCTCTGGCCTGCGCCTGGCAGAATTGGTGGGGCTGGATTTAATGCACCTCGACCTGGCCGATGGCAGCGCCCGGGTGCTGGGCAAGGGCAACAAGGAGCGCCTGGTGCCCATCGGTCGCTTCGCCTTAAAAGCCTTGCAGGAATGGCTGAAACGCCGCACAGAGGTTGCCATCCACGACCACCAGGCGGTATTTATCAGCAAGCGGGGCAACCGCATTTCGCCGCGCAACGTGCAACAGCGCCTGCAAAAACTGAGCCTGGAGCAAGGCATGGACGGCAAAGTTCACCCCCATATGCTGCGCCACTCGTTTGCCAGCCACCTGCTGGAATCCAGTGGCGATCTGCGCGCGGTACAAGAACTGCTTGGCCACGCCAATATCTCCACCACCCAGGTGTATACCCATCTGGATTTTCAACATCTGGCCAAAGTGTACGACCAGGCGCACCCGCGAGCACAAAAACGCAAAAAGTAACCCCACCGCCTGCTAAAGCGTTTACCGGAAAACCACAAACAAGGAGTCTGCGTTATGAAAAAACTACTGATCACCCTGTCACTGCTAGTGCCCATACTGGCCATCGCCGACCAATACGACCGCCGCCTGATTCACACCAATGGCTATGGAGAGGTGAAGGTAAAACCGGATATGGCAAAGTTGGCTTTATCGGTCAGCGTGCAGCGTAAAAAGGCACTGGACGCCAAATCTGAAGCAGACAAACGGGTAAACGATTTACTGGCCGGTTTGAAAAAGCTGGGCATTAAACACAAGGAAGTTATCGCCTCAGGAGTAAGAACCCAGCCGCGTTTTGAATACAGCAAACTAAGCTCCAAACGCACTTTTGTCGGCTATACCGCAACCCGGGACTTGACCATTACTGTCAAAAAGCTGGACAAGTTGACCGACGTTATGGATTTGGCGTTAAGCCACAATATTGAAAACATCAACCAGGTCCGCTACGAGTCCTCACAGGCCGACAAGCATATTAACCAGGCACGCAAGAACGCCATTGACAACTCCAAACAAAAAGCGGCGGCCCTCGCCAACGCCTACGATGCCGAACTGGGTAGTATCGTCAACATCCAGTACCACAGCCGGCAGGCCAATTTTGGTCTGGATCAGGAGATGGACGTTCGACACAAAGCAAGGGGCATGTCATTGATGGCCGAAAGCTCAACGCCCGCCACCTACCTCCCGGACGAAATCACCTTTTCCGACAATATTCAGGTAACATTTGATCTGATCGTCAATAACTGACAACGGGTAGCTGAGTGACGGAACACCCCAACACAGCCAATGCAAAACCCCGGGTGGGCCTGAGCGCCTGCCTGGGCGGTGACAATGTACGCTACGACGGCGGCCATAAATACCAGCCACTGATTGACCAGCACCTGCAGGCCCACCTGGACTTGCAGCCTTTCTGCCCGGAAGTGGCCGCCCATCTGGGCACCCCAAGACCCCCGGTACAACTGGTCAGAATCGAGAACCTCACTTTTGCCCTGGGAGTTAAAGACCGCGAACTGGACGTCACCCAGGCACTTCACCACAGCAGCAAACACTACCTGCAACAACAAAGCAGCCTCAGCGGGTTTATTGTCAAAAGCCGCTCCCCCAGTTGCGGTTTTGGCTCCACCCCCATCCACGATGGCACCGGCAAAGCCATTGCCACAGGCAACGGCCTGTTTGCCGAACAGCTGTCACAGAGATTTCCGGGCATACCTATCATTGACGAAAACTGGCTCAACTGCGGCTGGCGCTGCCGCCTGTTTGTGGCCTGCTGCCAACTGGCACAATCCCTGTCAGACGGTAGCCCTCAGGGGTTGCTGGAAGACACCAATATGAACGCCCAGGGCGCGCGGGAGATGTTCGACAACCTGCTGACCCTGACCCAAAGCGAAGCCAGGGATTTTGTGGCGTCGATGGCGGGATAATCCAGATACGCCTCGCAAATGTTTCAATTATCGGACGTCCAGTGAGGTCTTTCTAAAGAGTACAGGTGGTGCACTTACAGGTTGAATCGGACAAAGTAACCCATGGCTTCTTTTGCCGGTACTGCGGGTTTTGGCTTTTTGGTAACTGACTGAAATTATTGCGTTAATAATTTTCTGTTGTGGGGCTGGCCCGAAAAACAAAGCCAAGGGCAAAAGAAGCCATGGCTTGAACCCAAAATGCGGAAATGGTCATATTTGTGATTAAGTGGTTGAAAAGTATGGAGAAGTGGTGTTAAAAAAGGTCGGAATTGTCAAAATAAACGAAGCCGGAAAAAGAAGCCATGGCTTCATAATAAGCTGTTATAGCTAAAGAGAGTTATGGATTACTTATCACTATTCAGAATGCCGACCCCAATGAAAATCACAGGCAGGTCATCGAGTATTACGAATTCATTTATCAACTCAATTATTCCGATAATTGTACCTACTAATGAGCAAGTGAAAGAAGCTTTAGGTATTCTAGGTATGGATCACGATAGTTTTGAATGCTCGTACTGTGGTTCTACCGCCTCAGAATGGGATCATCTAAGGCCGCTAGTTCTAAATAAAAAGCCCACCGGTTACATATCAGAAATTCATAACCTTGTACCTGCATGTGGCAAATGCAATCAGTCAAAGGGTAATAAGCCTTGGGCTTCTTGGATTGTAAGTACAGCGAAGCTATCACCTAAATCTAGAGGTGTTAAAGATTTAGAGCAACGAATGGAGCGACTGTCTGCTTATGAGCTATGGCAAGAACCCACAGTAGTGGATTTTGAGGCTATTGTAGGCAGAGAAAAGTGGGAGCAGCATTGGGCAAATTGGGAGCTTGTACAAAGCACAATGCGCCAAGCTCAAGAGTTAGCAACTGACATTAACCAAACAATAGCTAAATCGTATGCAAAGCTATAACGAATAAGGATAAGTAGCGCTTGCCGCGACTTATCCTGTTGTTGAACAAGCCCGGTTCAGGGCGCCCAAGTCGGTTCTTTATATAGCAAATAAATACTCTGGATATCATCGTGAC
>NZ_JBRKJK010000018.1:0-55762 GCF_052983295.1 Porticoccus sp. GXU_MW_L64
CACATCAACGAGAGGAGAAAAAAGCTGGTAAGAGAAAAACCAACTAGGCCATAATCTGGCCTTCCAGGTGGGTCAATTTTAGATGCAAAACCTGGGTCAAATTTGGGTGCAATTTAACACCTGGAGCCTGCAACCTGTTCAGGCACTCCACGGCGACACTGATGCATGAGAATGGCGCGGATATCCGGGTGGTGCAGGATATGTTGGGCCATGCGGATATCTCGACGACGCAGATATACACTCATGTGGCCATCAACAGATTGAAGGAAGTGTATGCACAAACTCACCCAGCTGCTCAGACACAGTGTTAAGACCAATAAGCCGGGCGGACTTGAGCTGCCCGGCTATGTCTAAGTCGCTGTATAATTTGGCCTTTAAAAGGTATTCGTGTGGCACTGGAGTGATTTTGAGTTTATCAGCGGGCTTACTGGCTGCTGAGTGAACAGGTATGGATTGGAAGTGTACGACAAATGGCGTACAATAAGGATTGAGTATGGGATTTAAAGATGCCAAAAGGCAGGTTCTTGGATGCTTGGCGAGCGGTAGCGTTTTGCACCAAGAGCGAGCAGATATTGATATCAAGAACCTATTGGCCACTGGCCAAGTATCACTTGATGAAGTGTCGGATATTATTGGACGATCCAGGGGCAGCGACTATACGTCCAGCTCCCACCACCAAGTGGAAGATATCGATGTGCACATTGTTCAAACCCGCCACGGCGGCGAACAGTGGTATATCAAGTGGTACTTTGTTGAACCCAATAGTGTATTTATCAGTGTTCACCATTGAGGATTTATGATGAAGATTTTCAAAGTCGGTGACTCCCAGAAGGCGATCTGCGAAAGCTGTGGGTCACTTGAAAATGCCACCTTTGCTTTACGAGATGTTCCGTTTAGTGATGGCAGTGGCATGGTAAAAAATGTTTTGGTCGGTGTGTGCGACCGGTGTGACGAGGTAAGTGTTTTGCCGCACCAATCCATGCCTGTCGTTAAGAAGCAGTTAGAAGAGCAGCGCAAACCCATTGAGAGTCGGGTGCCTGCACACATGCTGGATATTTTGAACTTGGCGTCAGCCGAGATAGGCGTATCTCCAGACTTTGTGCCATATATCATGAAGTTTTACATTCATGGGCTGGCTGCTGATGAAAAAGCAGCCCGTAACATGGCTAACTATATGACCAGTGAGTTGGCTACTGGTAAGGCAGAGAAGCGCCTGTCTTTGAAAGGCCGCAAAATCTATGAAGACCTGAGCCTGCTGAAAGCTATTTCAAATATCAGTAGCACAACAGAATTGATTAAAAGCATCATTCTAAAAATTAACGATGACATTCTGGTCAAGAAAAAGCCCAGTCCGATCAAGCAGCTAAAAAACATCGCAGCAGCAGTTGCGTAGCAACCATACCTTTTAAAACGTAGCTATTCAGAAAATACTCTTGGAGGTTTCTTACGATATAAGACACCCATCATAAAGCGTACGCATCCATATGAATGGGCGCATTTACGATCCGAAGATTGCGCGGTTTTTGCAGGCTGATCCGTTTATACAAGAGCCGACGTATAGTCAAAGCCTGAATAGATATGCTTACGTTTGGAATAATCCACTCAATTCTATCGATCCGAGTGGCTATGAACTTGTGACATTGGGCGGGTTTGTGAAATTTGTCATAAGCTCTTTAATAGCAACGGCAATAGCAAATATTACATATAAGGCTCCAATACCTCAGCAAGTCATAAGAACTCTTGGGCTACCAAGCGGCTCCTTCAGCAGTGGGATTTTCGGAACTATAGGCCGGATTTTTACACCTTCAGATGAATACAATATTCTGTATATTCAAGGACAAGGTTCTGCATCGGATAAATCAGAGGCAGGAAGTTATTCTGAAGAAACTGGAGGTAAGTATGCGAATGGTACGATCACCGTTTCTTGGGGTTATACGGAACAACCCAGTTCTGAAACCGAAGTTCCTTGGTGGCAAAAAATTATAGATGTATTAGGTGCCCCAGGAAGAGAAGGTTTTGAAAGGGCCGCTGCGAGAGAACCAGTAGAAAATCGCGACATATGGCAAGACGGACCGATGGAAGATCGTCGGATTCGAGAAATGTCTGTAGAGAATCAAAAAGCCATTGTTGAGATGATGATGGTGGGTTCTACGTTCGCTGGTCGAGAGGCTGTATTTATAACAAGTACGCTAAGAAATTCATCTAGATCTACTTTAAATAAAGCTCTACGCACTATAGACGAGGCACCAGTGCCTCGCCTATTAAGCAATAAGGAAGTAAGGGATTGGTATGTTAAAAATGTCCGTGAAATTGGAAATAGAATAAATAAAAATGCATCTACGGTAGAGCAAGCTCTAGAGGCCTACCAAATGAGAACCGATGTTCGTACGACAGCTCGAATGCTTATGAGGGATAGGGAGCTTGCGAGGACTCTCCCAGAAATGCCGTCACTTGCGGATATAGTCCGTAGAAAGTACGAAAAAGGGTTGCGTGGCGATGATTTATGGAGAGATGTTATTAGGTCAGCTCAAACTCCTAATGCGAATGTGAACAAAATTTTTGGAATAGAATAGTGCGATATAAAAAAAGGTTGTCAGGCGGGAAAATAAAGATATCGGTTTTAGGCTGGGGGGAAGGTATTAAAGACATACAGGAATCAGAGTCGTGGGGATTTTTTGAAAAAATAAGTAACGAAGTTGTCAATAATTTTGCAACTAAATTTTTGAGCAAAAATGATGGGCCTGATTCTAGTCGCTGGTCGTGTGCTATAAATGAAGTCTTGGTTTTTTTAGAATTTGATGATCTTCTAGGAACGACTATAGTCTTTGATTCTGACGGGGATGGCGAATTAAAAACTTCAGATGATATCTGTGATTTTTTGGGGACTCTTAAAAAGAATCCTTCTTGAAGGGGACCGAAAAGGGGACTGCCCGAAAAGGGGACAGATTTATTTATTGCGGAAATCCTGCTAGTCTGTTGTCAGTTTGTCGTGTCCCTGGCGAATTACTAATTCAAGACGAAGTTGGCAATTGAAAAAGCCCTCGACAATAACCTTTCCACTCAAAGCCGTCCAAGCTGGAGCGGTTGAACGTCGTGGTAACGGGCGTTTTCCCGTTTAATGAATCGTGAGCACGGTGCAGGTTGTAGTAATCCTGATAATCTGCCAGCTTTCTCTCAAGGTCATGTACATTCCAGAAGAAGGTGTGATCGAGCAACTCTCTTCGAACACTGCCAATTAACCGCTCCACAAAAGGATGCGACATCGGTGCGTAAGGAATGGATTTGATTTCTTCAATATCCCGTATACGCATTAAAGGGGTCAGAGCCCTTTAATATATCCGCTGCCTTGTTTTTATTGTTTTTATCACTGAGAAAATCCCACCCAACACCCCGCCAGTGATCTGCCGGGGTGTTATTTTTGGTTTGTTGCTGGCAGGGGATTACCTGTCCCTGGCGAATTACTAATTCAAGACGAAGTTGGCAATTGAAAAAGCCCTCGACAATAACTTTTCCACTCAAAACCGTCCAAGCTGGAGCGGTTGAACGTCGTGGTAACGGGCGTTTTCCCGTTTAATGAATCGTGAGCACGGTGCAGGTTGTAATACTGCTGATAATCCGCCAACTTATTCTCAAGGTCATGCACATTCCAGAAGAATGTCTGATCCAGAAGCTCCCGCCGAACACTGCCAATCAGCCGTTCCACAAATGGGTGCGACATGGGTGCGTAAGGAATGGATTTGATTTCTACAATGTCTCGTATTCGGAGGTTGGCTTTCCATTGATGATATTGAAACAACGGGTCGTTATCCGAGCTCAACCGCTGAGGCAGATTTTTTCCTGAAGCAATTCGGTTAAACAGTCGGCATAGGGCCGGGCCATCTGGACTACCTTGGTGGGCGGCGAAACCAACAATACGGCGGGTGCACTGATCCATCACCACCAATACCCAATGGCTTTTCAGATGAATGGATTCACATCGAAACAAATCCAGGCTCCACAGGCTGTCTTTGGTGTGGCCGAGTGTCGTTAACCAAGATGGGCCTTTGTTTTTTGGGTCAGACTTGTAATGTTTGGTCAGTATCCGGCGTACCACGTCTTTATCAATACTCAGCCCAAATGCCAGATTGATCTGCTGGGCAATACGTGGGCAGCCAAAGCGGGGATTACGCAGTTTGATGTCAATGATGGCTTGTATCAGATTTTGGTCAGGGCCTTTGGGGCCGGGTTTCTGTATGTTACGTTGGTTGGAGAAGAGTAAATGGTATTTGCGTTGTACTAGGGCTTTATGAAACTTCAAAAGGGTTGCAGGCCGGATGACTATGGAAGCCCTTGCCAACCGTCTGTGGCTTAAAAACGATGCCAAGAAGCCCAGTAGGCCTCGGTCTATTGTTGAAAGATTTGGTGCTCTTTGCTGAGTTCTGCGATGAATCAACAATTGCTGTTTTAGCAGCAGGTTTTCGGCTACGAGGGTTTGATAGCCATTTGGTCTGGCCAAACGAACAAGCATTCCCAGCAGTTGAAATAGTAATGTTAGTACATTCTTCACGGCAGAAAGCCTAACTGGCAGATCTTGCTGATTCAATGGGAGAGTATTAGAGATTCGATTAACTGCCGGATTTTTGCCGGGATGAGTAATGCTTGGTTACACTCCGTAGTGTAAATTGCAACGAGCGATTCCACTTTAAAGTTAATAAAAACAATGATTTAAGATGTTTTTGGTGGGCTTTTAACCAGCTGGTCGTGTGCCGAAGTTGCGCATGAGTCATCGGTTTTTCTTTCAGAAAATAGCCAGTTAGGTCAAAAGGCACGAATGGTTTTCTGTTTGTAGGTTTTTAGCGCTGGATATTTGCCTATATTTTCTTTCTTCACATTCAGGTTTATTCAATGATGTTTGTTTAGGCTCAATTGGGCAGCATAAGGTCTCTTAATGTAATTATGGAGTCACCATGAGTTACCGAATTTTGAGATTGAAAGATGTGCAGCAGATGACAGGCCTTTCCCGATCAACGATTTACTTGGAAATAGGTAAAGGCAATTTCCCAAAGCAAGTGAAGCTGACCGGCTCTCGTTCTGTTGGTTGGCATGAAAGTTCAATTATTGATTGGATTGAATCAAGGCAGAAGGCCTGATAAAAATTACCTTCGCTGTTTCTCCCGAAGCTGGTCAAGGTAGTTCGCCCAGCCCTGCATCATTTCTTGCCTCTGTGGTAGATGCTTAGTGCGGTTGTATGCGCGGCCCAATGCGTCTTTTACTTGATGGGCCAATTGGTGCTCTATCCATTCCACACGATACCCAAGCTGCTCGTCCAAAATTGTTCGGGCAGTAGCTCGAAAGCCGTGGGCGCAATGCACACTTTTGGTGTTGATTCCCATATTCTGTAATGCTTTGTTGATCGTGCCGTTACTCGCATGATGTGTACGCCGTTTGCTTTGGCTGGGAAAGACGTATTTGAAATTTCCGGTTAAAGGGTGCAGGTCTTTGAGGATTGCGACTGCCTGGTGCGGCAGTGGCACTATATGAGCCAGCCTCATCTTCATTCTGTCGGCAGGCAGATGCCATTCTGCATTTTCCAAGTCTATTTCTTCCCATTCCATAGAAATCATCTCGCCAGGTCGCTGAAACAGCATGGGGCAAAGTGCCAATAGTGAACGGACTATATGGGTGCCTTTGTATTGGTCAATTAACACCAATAGCTCGGCGAGCTTGGCAGGCTCCGTAATCGCCGGGCGATGGTTTGTCGCCTTGGGGGCCAGCGCGCCTCGTAAATCCTGAGCCGGATCATGTTTACAGCGCTGTGTAAGGCGGGCATAACGGAAAATTTGCCCTGCTACTTGCCGTCCATGGTGGGCGGTTTCCTTGGCACCTCTATTTTCAACACGCTGCAAAGTGGCCAATAGATCTAAAGCGGTAATATCCGCTATGGGGGTAGAGCCGAGCCACGGGAATAGGTCGTTCTCTAATAATGCGAGCCGCTTCTTGGCAGTCGTCTCCGCCCAGGTTGGTAGTTGTTTGGCATACCATTCCAAGGCAACTGCTTGGAAGCTGTCGTTATCTGAATTGTTCTTGAGAAGTTTCTGGGTGCGTTTTACAGCGCTGGGGTCGATGGTATCAGCTAACAGCTTTCGGGCATTATCGCGCTTTTCGCGGGCTTCTTTCAGGCTAACTTCCGGGTAGACGCCATAGGCCAGCCGTTTTTCTTTACCGTTGAAGCGGTACTTGTGTCGCCAATAGCGGGAGCCGTTAGGGTGAATTTCAAGGTATAGGCCCTTTTCGTCACTCAAACGGTAGATTTTTTCTTTCGCCTTGGCCTTCTGGATGGCTATGTTGGTGAGCGCCATGTTGCCTCCAATTGGGGGCATATCTTATTTGGCTGGTGATTGTGCCCCTGTCCATGCCCCCAGAATGGGTTGGATTTGGGGGCATTAAGCTGGATTGCTATGGACTGAGTATAAACTAAAAAGCCCCGCAGTGCGGGGCTTTCAAGACGATTCTGGATGTTTTAAGAATCTTGTTTGGTGCCCAGAGACAGAATCGAACTGCCGACACGAGGATTTTCAATCCTCTGCTCTACCGACTGAGCTATCTGGGCTTGGATGGTGTCCCGCACTGCGAGAAGGCGCGTATTAAACCCGCTCATCTCTCGGTCGTCAAGCGGCAGGGGAAGAATTTTTTGCGCTTATTCAGAGGGCGGTATGTAGCCTTCGGCGGCGTCGTAATTCTGGCCGGAGAGGAAGCGGTCGCGCTGCTCCGCCAGGTAGTTGCGGGATTCCTTGTCCATCATGTTGAGGTGCTTTTCATTGATCAGCATGGTCTGGTGGTTGAGCCATTCCTGCCACGCCTGCTTGGATACGTGGTCGTAGATGTCTTGCCCTTTGGGGCCGGGGAAGGGCAGGGCGTCCAGCCCTTGCAGTTCCTGATTGTGCTTGCGGCAGTGTACAGTGCGGCTCATGGGGTTACCTTTTGAAGTTGGTTCAGCAGTCGGGCAATGGGTGCGGCGGTGCCCAGGGTGAGTTCTGTGGCAGGGTTATACCAGACCTGCCGCTGCGCTTCCATGACCTGAGGGGTTGCGGTTACCTGCACATGGATGGGGGTGTAATCCAGGTGGTAGTGGCTGAAGGTGTGGCGTTGGGGTTCTGTCGCCTCCCAGTCCAGGGGCTGACATTGGTAGCGGGCGCAGACGCTGCCGATGTCTGCGGTGGTTTCGCATTCTGGCAGGCTCCACAAGCCGCCCCAAATTCCTGTTGACGGGCGTTTTTCCAGCAGAATGTCGCCGGCGTTGTTTTGCAGGATTAACAAGCAAACCTCCCTGACCGGTTTTTCTTTCTTGGCTTTGCGGTGGGGGTATTGGCTGGGGTTGCCGCCGGCGTAGGCGGTGCAATCGCTTTGCATGGGGCACAGCAGGCAGGCGGGCTTGCTGCGGGTGCAGAGAGTGGCACCCAAATCCATTATCGCCTGGGTATAGTCCGCCACGCGTTTTTGTGGGGTGAGCTTGTCTGCCAGTTGCCACAGCTGGTTGGCCACTGTGGTGGTACCAGGGTAGCCGGCAATGGCGCGATAGCGGGTGAGCACCCGTTTGACGTTGCCATCCAGAATCACCGCCCGTTTTTTAAAGGCGATAGCACGAATGGCGCCAGCGGTGGAACGACCAATGCCTGGCAGCTCCGACAGTTGTTCTACTGTGTCGGGGAATTCGCCGCCCTGTTCTGCCACCACCTGTTGCGCGGCTTTGTGCAGGTTGCGGGCGCGGGCGTAGTAGCCGAGGCCGGTCCAGTGGTGCAGTACGTCGTCCTGGGGTGCAGCGGCCAGTGAGTGCACATCCGGGAAACGCGCCATAAAACGCTGGTAGTAGGGGATAACCGTGGCTACCTGAGTTTGTTGCAGCATGATTTCCGATATCCACACCCGGTAGGGAGTAATGTTCTGCTGCCAGGGCAGGTCGTGGCGTCCGTGCTGGTCGAACCAGGTGAGCAGGCGTTGGGCGAATGGGCATGTCGGCATAGGCTGGTTGTTATTCTTTGCGTAGCGAAGAATTCTGGATTGTATCTCAATAGAGATCCTTCGCTGCGCTCAGGATGACAGGTTTGTTGTGGTCAGGGTGATGGGGTCGCTGCGCTCAGGGCAACGGGTTTGTTGTGCTCAGGAAGACAGGTTCGTTGCGCTGTTTGCGTTAGCGCTTTTTCAGCAGGCCTTTCAGCAAGTCTTTGAGCTGGTCTTTAGTGTCTTTGGGGGGTGTATCTTCGCGGGCCTGTTCGCCCTCTGGGTGTTGTTCGTCTGTGCCCAGCAGTTTATCCAGCAGGCGGCTTTTTTTGCTTTCGATCAGTGTGCGCGCCATCAGGTCTACCAGTGCGTTGCTGACAACTCCGTTGATGTTATCCACAGGGCCCTTCAGGTGCAGGGGGATATCGCGGTTCTGGATGGACTTGCTGCGCAGCACGCAGCCCTGTTCGCTGGAGGTGGCACCGTTGATGTTGAACACCAGACGCATGTCCATTAACCCTTGCTGCATGTGCAGGTCGCCCTGGCCGCGCAGCGCCACATTGCCAACGCCGCTGGTAACGCTGTTCAGGGTGAGGGTGTCGCCGTTGAGGGCAAAGCGCCCAGCGGTGGTGTTGAAGCGCGTGCCTTGGGGCCAGCTCTGCGGCTGCTGGTTTTTGTCACCGGCCACGGCGCACAACTGCTGCTCGATGTTGGTGGCGCTGTAGTGTGAGTCGTTGAGTACAAAGCGGCCATTGCCTCGCAGGTTGGCGCTTAGGGCCTCGCCGCTGTTGCCCTGGCTGGAGCCGCTGAATTGCAGGTCACCACGGCCACTGAGTTCATTGAAGTCCGCCACTGACGTGAGGGCGGTTTCCATATCCACGTCTTTGGTGTCTATGGCAAAGGTCAGTTGTGGCTGTGGCCGGGAAAGGTCAATGCGGGCATTGGCCTGCAGGGTGCCGCCAAAACCGTTGGCGGAGGCGTTGGCTACTTCCAGTACCTGGCCGTTGCCAAAGCTGTTGATTTGCAGGTTGTCCAGCTCAATACCCTGGGCGATCAGCTTGTCCAGGGCGATTTCTATTTGCCCGCGACCACCTTGCAGTAGCGCCAAAGGTGCGACCAGGGGCGCGAACAGTGCTGGGTTGGCTGCCTGGTCGGTACCGTCGTCACTGTCGATGTAGTTGTCCAGATTGAGAGTGGTGCCTTTGAGCAGAGCTTTTATATGGCGCTGTTGGGCGAGTGTGGTATTCAGGCTGCCGGTGAGGGCGAAATCGTCTAGGGTGAGAACAAGGTTATCCAGCTGATATTGGTTTGCGGCAATGCGGAAGTCACTGCTTAGTCCCAGGTGTTTGATATTGGTTGTGGGGCTGTCGGTAGACAGACTGTCCAGTAGTGGGCCTGGGTTAAACGGGGGCAGATTGAGGGTGCCTGCGATCTGTGGTGTCTGGCTCAGCTGTTCGATAACTGCGGACAGGGACAGGGGAATGCCGTCCAGTTCCAGTTTCAGGTCGGGCAGGGAGAGTTGATCTTCGCGCAGGTTGAGCTGGGCATTGAATGCTCCGCTCAGCTGGTGGTCGCCATAGGCCTGGCTGGTGAGGTGCAGGTTGATTTTGCCACCATTCAATGCGATCTGTTGCAGGTTGTCGTTGCTTACCTGGCCGCTGAATTGCAATTTCAGCTTTTCCGCTATCCCCGGTAATGCGGTGGTGAATGCCAGGTCAAAGGGAAATGGCCGGTTAACCAGGTTGACCTGCTGGCCGCTGATGTTCAGGTTGCCAATGCGCTGTTGCAGTACGCCGTTTTCCAGCAGCTCCAGGGTGCCGTTATTGATGCGTAAGCTGTGAATGGCAAACGGGCTGCCGGAGTTGTTGTTATCTGTTGTGGTGGAGGCAGAGGCAATAGGGGCGGAGGCGATGGCTCCTGCCTGCTGACTGGCGTTGCTGTCGGTTAGTTCAAGGCGAATCAGTGGCTCGTCGATGGTGACTTTTTGCACCACCAGTTCACCTTTTACAAGGCTGGCCAATTCCAGTGCCAGGTCTGCCTGGGCGACCTGAATATCGGGAATATCTATGCCGCCAATGCGGGTGTCAGCGGCACTGATGGCCACATCCGGCCACAGCTGCCAGCTCAGGTCGCCGTCAATATTCAGCTCTATCTGGTTGTCTTTGGCCAGTTGCTGCAGCTGCGGTTTGTATTGATTGGGGTCGACCACAAACAGCAGTATGGCAACGCCGATCACTGCCAGGGTCGCAAGGCCCAGTACCAGGCCAAGTAGCCATTTAAAAAGTGCTTTCACAAGGTTCTCCCATCAATGGCGTGAGTGTAACCAATTGGATGCGCTGACAGTGTGAAAGTTTTGCAGGGTGGGGATATTGGGGTGCCGTGGCTGTCAAATTTGTCATTCTGAGTGCAGCGAAGAATCTCTACACCGGTTTGAGGTACGAGATCCTTCGCGGGGGTCAGACAGAATGGCGAGGGATCAAAACTCTATTCTCACTCCCAACTCAAAGCTGCGGCCAGCCTGGGGTGCAAATTCCCTGAGGAATGAAGTGGCATCGCGAATGTCTTCATCCAGCAGGTTGCTGCCCCGCAGGAACAGGGTGTAGCTGGCGTTACTGCCATCGATCAGGTAGCTCAAGCTGGTGTCCACGCGGCTGTAGCCTGCGGTGGCTTCTTCGCCTTCACCGGGGCGGTCCTGGTCTTGCACTTCGGTCCAGCTGAGTTTGGCTTTCCAGTTGTTGGCGTCGTACGCCAGCTCTGTGCCTATGCGGGCCGGGGTGATGCGGGGAATGTCGCCGCCGGCATCCAGCTCGGCGCGCACGTAGTCGCCAAACAGATTCAGGGTCAGTTGTTCATTGAGGGCAATGTTCAGCTCGGCTTCGGCGCCCTGGAAGGTGGCGTCTTGCTGCAGGTAGTTAAACACCGGCAGTTCGTCCATAACGATGCCGCTGTCGCTCAGGAAGATAAAGTCGCTGATGTCGTTGTAGAACAGGAAGGCCCGCAGCGTGACCGCATCGCTGTGATAGTGGTAACCCAGCTCGTAGTTCAGGCTGGCTTCTTCAGTCAGGTTGGGGTTGCCCGATTCAAACACGCCGGTGGCCAGGTGAGGAACCTCGTCGCTGGAAAACAGTTCTTCCACGCTGGGGCCGCGCTCGGCGCGGGTCAGGCTAAAGCTCAGGTGCTGGTTGTCGGTAAACAGCCATTGGCTGGCGGCAGAAGCGGTTGTGGTGGTGTGCGAGGCGGTGACGCCGGTGTCGGAATCAATTTCCTGACGTTCGGCGCGCAGCCCCAGCTCGAAATGCCAATCATCCCGCTGCAGGTCCTCCAGCCAGAACAGGCCGTAGTTGCTGATATCGGCAGGTGCGACAAAGGCTTCGTCGCCCACGGCGGCAAAATCCGTCTGCTTGAATTGCAGGCCAACGGCGCCTTTCCAGTCGCCCCAGGGCTTGTGTACCAATTCCAGGCGGCCTTCAAAGCCCTCGTTGTCAAATACGGTGCCGGTTTCTTCACCTTCCAACTCAATGTGTTGATAGTCGTTGTAGGCGAAGCTGAAGCTGAGTTCTTCAACACTGCTCCAGGGATTGTTGACGCCGGCTTTCAGGCTGTAGCGGGTCTGCTCCAGGTCGATGCGGATGATTTCTTCTTCCTCCTCTTCCTCTTCTTCGCCTTCTTCCTCTTCGTGGCCGTGGGCGCCGGGGGGAATGCCGTAGTTGTTTTCCAGGCGGCTGATGCTAAAGCCTACAAAGCTGTTTTCGCCCACCCAGGAGAGGCCGCCGGTGACGCTGCTGGTGCTGGCGTCGGAGTTGTCTACAAAACCGATGGTGGTTTCTTCTTCCTCCTCACCTTCTTCGTGTTCTTCTTCCTCGCGCAGGGCTGGGCCGTCGATTTCCAGGTTGTTGCTGCTGCGATACAGGCCGTCCAGGTGCCAGGCAATATTGCCTTCGCCGCCGTCTACCTTGAACACCAGGTTGTCACCACTGTTGGCGCTGTTGTGGCGCAGTTCGATGGCGGCTTCTGTGGATTCCGGTACCGATTCGGGAATGCGGTTGTCGATAACATTCACCACACCGCCAATGGCGCCGTTGCCAAAACGCAGGGTGGATGGGCCGCGCAGCACTTCGATGCGCTCGGCCAGCAGTGCCTCGGTGCCATTGGCGTGGTCCGGGCTGGTGCTGGAAACATCCAGGGTGTCGATGCTGTTTTGCAGAACCTTGACCCGGTTGGCGCTCTGGCCGCGAATCACCGGTAAGCCGACACCGGGGCCAAAGGAGGCGGAGCTGATACCCAGCTCGCCCTGCAGGGTTTCCCCCAAAGTGGCGGCGGCTTGCTCGCGCAGTTCGTCACCGCTAAGTACGGAAATACCCTGGATCACTTTGTCTTCGTCGCCGTGTACCGGGGATGCGGTGATGATGACTTCTTCGTCGATACTGAATTGTGGTTGTTGAATGTTCTGTGCGAATACCTGACCGGGTATGGTGGCGCCTACGGCCAGAGCCAATAGTGATTTGTTGGCAAGAATAGTTTGTTTCATGGTGCAGCCCTGATAATAAATGGTGTGGCCTGACCGTTAAGGGACAGGCGAACGACGGATTGGCCGTCAAATTGATACAGAAATGGACAAAATCAGGCAGGAAGGGGCGGCCCTCTGGCCTCAAAATTGGCCTGGAAAGGATTCAGTCGCCGGGTTCTGAATAGGCTGGCAGTTGGCGTTGTGATGAGTTGGTGACATGTAATGTCTGTCACTGCCAGGTAGCACTTGCCCATATCCGCCATAAGGCACAGCGAGCAGTGTGCGTTGGCCGGGTTGTGGTCTGTGGCTGCAGAGCCCTGATTGCCTGGGCAGTGCTGGCCGCTCAAATACTGGCCGCTTACATGCTGGTCGATTGTATGGTGGCCGGTGCAGTGGTGTTCGTCTGCGATGTGGATATGGCTGGCGGAGGCGATACTGTTGAGCGTTAACAGGCCGGTGAACAGCCACAACACACCCGCTTTCCAGGGCTTTACCTGGAGCGTTCTCGCAGATTTGCGTGTTGTTGCATGTTGAAAGTTGCTGTTCACGATGGTCGGTTGCTTGCAGGGGGAGTGCCGGGGGGCGCTTTAACGGGGCGGTTATTGTGCACGAACACCCAAAAATATCAAATGTTATATCATAACATTTGATATTTTTGGGAATGGGTGGAATTGCCGAGCAGGGGTACTGGATCGATTATGGCGTTGAGGCTTATTCGGGATTGTGGCTTAACCGGGAGTGCGAGCTGCCTGAAAGCGCGTGGTATCTAACGCCGGCAAACCGCCATGGCTCAGGCCGAGCTTATGGCAGCACAACTGGAAGCGCTGTTGCACCATACGGGCGAATTCCTGGGCGCTGCTGCTGAGGTTAGCCTGGCTGAGATGGAAAATGCGCTCTGCTTGTTCTGGGTAGTGGCGCTGCAGCCATAGATCAAACTCTCCCGACAAGTCTGTGGGCAGGTTAAGGTATTCGTAGCCAGCGGCGATGGCGCCAGCTTGTTGGGCGGCGGTGAGCAGAGCCTCCATCTCGGCGTCGTTGACCACGGGAATCAGCGGCGCAACCATGGCAGCTACAGGAATGCCGACAGCGGATAATCGGCCGATGGTTTTCAGGCGTGCCGCTGGCGATGAAGTGCGTGGCTCAATTTTGCGACTCAGCTGGCTATCCATGGTGTGCAGGCATAGCTCAACGGTGCACAAACGTTGTTTTGCCAACTGAGTGAGGATATCCAGGTCTTTTACAATCAGGTGGCTCTTGGTGATGATGTGTACCGGGTGTTTGTGAGCCAGTAGTAGTTCAAGTATCTGCCGGGTAGTGGCCAACTGGTTGTCGTTTACCCGGTAAGGATCGCTCTTTAAGCCCAGGGTAATGGGCGTTGGGTGGTAGCCAGGGCGGTTCAGCTCACGGGCCAGGCGCTGTTGTGGTTGGCTTTTGTCCAGCAAGGCATTCACCGGGTTGTGGCAGTGATGGCGCACCGACTGTTTGATTTGAGTGGTATCACAGAGCTGGGCTTGCTGCTGAAGCCGGGGAGAGGTGAATGGCTGTGCCATGGTCGGTGCGCTAGTGGGGCCAAACAACTGACGCAGAAATCCGCTGTGTTTGGGGGTACTCCGATGGCTGATAAACATGGCGTGCTCTCCTGACTTTCTGTTGCTGCTTTTAAAGGCAGTTAATACTGTATTTGTGTACAGTTGATGTGCACTGTATATGAATACAGTTTAAAGGTAAACCCCGGATTGACCCTGATGAGCAAAGGCGGCGAGCAGAGAAAGCGAAATGAACATAAAGGCAATGGCCATTGTTATTCTGTTGAACACGGCAGCGAGGCCTACAACAGCGCGGTACAGCTGCGTTACGAAGTGCTGCGCAAGCCCCAGGGTTTGGGGTTTAGCGATGCCGAGCTTGAGGCTGAAGCGGATTCTGGCCACCTGGTTTGTGAGTTGGCTGGCAAGATTGTGGGTTGTTTGGTACTGGCGCCCTGGGAGCAGGATGGTGTCAAGTTAAGGCAAATGGCTGTGGCGCCCGAATATCGCGGCTGCACCATTGGCAGCCAGCTGGTTCAGGCCGCTGAGAAATGGGCCGGTGACCATGACTGCAGTGAAATTGTGTTGCACGCCCGCACCAGCGCCGAGGGTTTTTATAAAAAACTGGGGTTCAGTGCTTCCGGCGAAATTTTTATGGAGGTTGGCCTGTCGCATCGGGTTATGCGGAAAACATTGAATGTATCCCCGCCTGAGCGGGGATAATACTCGGGCAGCCAGCCGCAAGAGGCCCGCTGCCGTCTTTACACCAACATCATCACGTCCTGAGGCAGGTCGCGAATAATCTTCTCAATGGTGTTGCCACGCAACGCACCTTTAAGTCCGGTACGGCGTTGGGTGCCCATCAAAATCATATCGGCGTCGATGTCGTTGGCTACGCGGGGGATCACCTGGTCCGGGTCGCCTTGCTGTATGTGAATGCGCTCGTTGGGCACATCCGCCAGGCGAGCGATGGCGCTGCGGTCGGGGAAGCGCATGGAGTCACTGTAGCAGTTCACCAGATGCAAGTCGGCGTTGTAGCGCTGTGCCGCCCATTGGCCGCGGGATGCCACGGTTTGGTTAAGCTGCTGGTATTTGCTGTCTTGCACTTTAATGGCCGCCAGCAGCTTTTTGCGGGGGCGATTGTTTTCCGGGCGAATCAACAGCACTGGGGTTTGGGCGTTGCGCAGGAAGTTCCAGCGGTCGTCGTTCAGTACTTTGTCGTTGCCGTTTTTGTAGAGCGGCAACATCACCAGATTGGCTTGGTACTTTTCCACGGCGTTGTGCAGCACCTGTGGCAGGGAGGCTCCCCAGCCCAATTCCAGCTGGTATTCCACCTTGTCCTGAAACGCCATGGACATCAAACCGCTGAGCCAGGCCTGGCCCTTGGTGACCGGTTGTTTGGCCAGGTCGTCGGTATCCGGGGTAACCAGAATCACCAGCCGGGAACGCTCTTCCGGCTTACGGATTTTGGCGTTGGCAATGGCGCGGTCCATCGCCGGGTGGGTGTCTTGTTGAGGGTCGACAACGACCAGTACAGTTTCTTGGGCAGACATGGCGGTCACTCCAGTGGGGTAAAAGTTGGCGTCATTATAGGAATCGCCAAACCACCGAAACTGATCTGGATCAGTTAAACCGCTGGAGTTTTTGTGACCTTCTATACATTACGGGTAGCTATAGCTGGCTCCAAACCCCAGAGGTATACCCAGACCCCAGTAAGCCATCAAAAACAGCGACCAGCACACCAGGAGCACCAGTGAGTAGGGCAGCATCATGGACACCAGATTACCGATGCCAGTTTGCTTCACATAGCGCTGGCAATACACCACCACCAGCGGGAAGTAGGGCATCAACGGGGTGATGATATTGGTGGATGAATCCCCTACCCGATAGGCGGCCTGGGTTAATTCCGGTGAAAAACCCAACTGCATCAGCATGGGCACAAAAATCGGTGCCAGCAGCGCCCATTTTGCCGAGGCGGAGCCCACAAAGATATTCACAAAGCCCACCAGCAGAATAATGCCAAACAGGGTGACTCCACCGGGCAATGCCAGCTCTTTTAAGACATCCGCCCCTTTTACTGCCAGCAGCGCACCGATATTGGAATCCGCAAAGGCCTTTACAAACAGGGCGCAGAAAAACGCCATTACGATGTAGTAGCCCATGCTCGACATGGATTTGCTCATGGCGTCGATCACGTCTTTGCCGCTTTTAAAGGTGCCCGCCATGCGGCCATACACCACGCCGGGGATTAAAAACAGCAGCAAAATCAGCGGCACAATGGATTTCATAATGGGGGCGCTAAAGGAGTTCAGCGAGCCCTCTGCATCCCGCAGTGGGGAGTCGGCGGGTAGCATGGTCAGAATCAACAGTGCGAAGCCCGCCAGCATGGTCAGGGTGGCGGCCAAAAATGCTTTCTTTTCCTGTGCTGTCACAGTGCTTAAATCTTCTGCCGGCTCAATATCATCGTTCAGTGCAGCGGTTTTTTGCAGGCGCGGTTCGATGACCTTATCGGTAAGAAACCAACCCAAGGCTATCACCAGCACACTGGAAACAGCGGTAAAAAAGTAATTGCCCAGCGGATTCACTTCAACGCTGGGGTCGATAATTTGCGCAGCCGGCTGGGTAAAGCCCTGTAGTAACGGGTCCAATGCGGAAGGTGCGGGGTTGGCACTAAAGCCACCGGATACGCCGGCAAACGCCGCCGCGATTCCTGCCAGCGGATGACGGCCAGCGGCGTAAAAGATAATACCGCCCAGGGGGATCACCAGCACATAACCGGCGTCGATGGCGCTGTGGCTGAGCAGGCCAATCAAAATTACCATGGGCGTCAGCAGTTCGGTTGGCGTGCGGCGCAGCATCAACTTCAAACCGGTGTTGATAAATTTGGATTCGTCGGCAACCCCAACCCCCAGCATGGCCACCAGCACCACTCCCAGAGGAGCAAAACTGGTAAAGGTTGTCACCATATTGGATAAAAAGCTGGCTATCTCGGTGCCGGTCAGCAGGTTAACCACCTCAAGTGGCGCGCCGGTTTTGGGGTGGTTAATGCCAAAATCCACCCCGGATAGCAGCCAGGACAGCCCCCAGACAATCAGCAGGGCGTACAAGAACAAAATGGCGGGGTCGGGCAGCTTGTTGCCGATCACCTCTACCTTGTTGAGCACACGATTCATCAGGGTAGGGGAAGCATCGGTTGCGTTTGTCATTATTCTCGCCTCTGCAAATAGTTGGCTTATTTAAGCCGAAGGGCTGTTGTGACGCAAATCTCTGCTACAATCCCCTGCGTTCGTGGATGACACCCACCCAGAGATAAGCGCCTGGCGCCGGGAAAACATACGAACACTGTGGGGCATCTCCGCTTTGGTTTTGTTTGGTTTTCATCATTCAGAGCGCCAGGCGGAGATAGCTGAGCCAAATGCAAGGCGTCCAAGGTGAGCGGCGAGGAGCATACATAAGTATGTGACGAGCAGCGAATCCGCCGGACAACGCCGCAGTTGGCCAGATAGCTCCGCCTGGGGGCGTTTTGGATTCGACGCCGGTAACAAAACCCAAGGTGCATGTCGTGATGACGACCAATCACGTAAATCCAAAGTCGTATTTTATTAGTTGCCAACGACGACAACTACGCTCTGGCGGCATAAGCCCGCTAGCAGAAGCCACTGGATGCCAGTAAACGGGAAGCTTCTGTCAAATAGAACTGGACCGCAGTGAGGTTTGCCTGGGGCACCACTGTTAAACATAACCAGGATCGCCGACCACGCCCTGCCCATTGGGTTGTGTGACGCTAAATTAATAAATGGGGTCTAAGCATGTAGAGCCGAGGGCGGAGTGCTGACGGACGCGGGTTCAACTCCCGCCGCCTCCACCAAATAACGAAGGTCAACCGTTCTCGGTTGGCCTTTTTTATTGCCTGCACCCCGCACTACAGGCCTTATGTGGCAAGGGTTTACGGACTTCGCGCCCTTCTTAATCTCGGAGTATCAGAGGTGAATATTCTCTGAATTGCCGAATACTCTCTGCGCCTCTCCCTATCTCGAACCGCCAAAGTCCATGACCAGAGAACAGCACTGCTCCATAAAAACAAATTCACGTCTGCTGTTTAATGGCACCAAAACTTTGCAATGCGGTGGTTTCTGGATTCCCGCCTGCACGGGAATGACGGGTCAGGCGGTTTTAAGCCCGATTGCCCTGGGATGTTAGCAGGGCAGGGCCGCTCTACGGCTGTCAACGCGAGCGCAGCGTGGCAATCCAGTGTCTTTAGGTCAAAGTCGCTGGATTGCCGCAGTCGCTTTTCTTTAATAAGGAAAGGCTCCCTCACAATGACGGCTTGAGGACAGCCCTTTACAGCGTCATGTGATAAAACGAAATCTTGTTGCCGTCCAGATCGCGCACATAGCCACCGTAGAAAAAGTCGGTACGCCAGCCGGGTTTGCCTTCGCAGCTGGCGCCCAGTTCGATGGCTTTGTTGTACAGGGCGTTGGCGCCTTCTTCCGAGCCGCCGGGAATGGCGATCATCTGGCCGTTGCCACAGCTTTGCTCGCCGCCGTCGGAGGGGGTGCAAACCGCCAGCATAGCGCCACCTTTGCCGTCGCCGTAGAATTTAATGCGGTCCAGCCCCATCAGTTGTTTGCCGCCAATGGGTTCCAGTAGTGCATCGTAAAAGGCGGTGGCTCTGGCCAGGTCTTTGCTGCCAATGGTTGTGTATCCCAGCATGGTGATTCCTCATGTGTTGGTGCTTGTTGTTGGTATTAGTTTCAGAGTGGGTCGATAAATAGATCAGTATAGACAGGTGTGAGCGGTGAATTCTCCGCAGCGTTGCAAAAAAGGTGTGCGCAGATGCGTGAGTGATGAAGTTTTGGAGCCGTTAAGCAGCAATTTGCAGGGGTTGAAGCCCGACACGAGCCGCCATAGCTACTAAGGCATCAATAGTGAATCCAGCTGTTTTACCTCGGCAGATGTCACCAATCCGAGAGCGTTGCACACCCATCGCATCAGCGGTTTGTTGTTGGGTTAGGCTGTTTTCTTTCATGTAATCGACAATGGTGTTGAACAGGGCTGCTTTCAGTTTTAGCTGTTCAGCTTCACCTGGGTCGAAATCAAGGTCGTCGAAAATGCTGCCTGTGGTTACTGTTTTAGTTACTTCATTTGTCATATTTTCAGCCTCTGTTTGGCTGCTTTGTAGCGATCAATAATGGTCTTGATGTCTGGCTTGGCGGTGGCTTGTGTTGTTTTTTGCCAGCAGTGTAATACGGTTATTCCGTCTTTCAGCTTTGTGACATAGGCGACCCGATAAGTCCCATCGTCTGACCAAATCCGTATTTCATAAACACCGCTAATGCCTTTGCCCAAATTCTTCAGTGGCTTCCAGTCCAGCGGGTCGTTCCCTTGCTGGAGACGATGAAGCTGATAGCCCGCAGTCTGCTTGGCATCGTTTGGGAAACCAAGCAAATCGGATTTGCTGGTTCCCTCCCAATAAATTGGCTTTAGAGTCCTTTCCATAAAAGTGATTGTATAAAATATTATACAAAATGCAACAGATGCTTATATCGAGATATTAAAAAAGCCCCACCCTTACGGACGGGGCTTTGGTTTGGGCAAGTGTGAGATCCTTCGCTTCGCTCAGGATGACAGAGGCGTTTACCTCTCCGCTACATCAAACCGATCCAGCATCATCACTTTGCTCCAGGCGGCCACAAAGTCGTTGAGGAATTTTTGTTCCCCATCGTTGGCGGCGTATACCTCGGCGATGGCGCGCAGTTCAGCGTGGGAGCCGAACAGCAGGTCAACGGGAGTTGCTGTCCATTTCACCTGGCCGGTTTTGCGGTCGCGGCCTTCGTAAACCCCGGCGGCTTTTTTGGACTTTTTCCAGTGGGTAGACATGTCCAGCAAGTTGACGAAAAAGTCATTGCTCAAGGTGCCGGGTTTGTTGGTGAAAACCCCGTGTTTTGATCCGCCAGTATTGGCATCCAACGCCCGCAGGCCGCCGACCAGTGCGGTCATTTCCGGCACGCTGAGGTTCAGCAGGTTGGCCCTGTCGATCAGCATGTTGGTGGGCGAGTGGCTATTGCCGCTGGCGTAGTAGTTGCGGAAGCCATCGGCTTTCGGTTCCAGTACGCCGAAGGACGACACATCGGTTTGTTGCTGCGAGGCATCGGCCCGGCCCGGTGTGAACGGTACGCTGACTTTATGGCCCGCGTCTTTGGCCGCCTGTTCAACCGCGGCACCACCGGCCAGCACAATCAAATCCGCCAGGGAGATTTTGCGGCTTTTGGATTTGCGGTTGAAGTCTTTCTGGATTTTCTCCAGTTTGGCCAGCACGCCTTTCAGCTCCGCCGGATTGTTGGCGGCCCAGTCTTTTTGCGGTGCCAGACGAACCCGTGCGCCGTTAGCGCCACCGCGCAAGTCGGTGCCACGGAAGCTGGCTGCGGATGACCATGCAGTGCGCACCAGTGCGGATGTGTCGATGCCGGATTTCAGCACCTTGGCCTTCAGTTTTTTCACATCGCCGGCATTGACCAAAGCGTGCTCTACAGCGGGAATCGGGTCTTGCCACAGCAGTGCTTCGCTGGGTACATCGCTGCCCAGGTAGCGGCTGCGGGGGCCCATGTCGCGGTGGGTGAGTTTGAACCAGGCTTTGGCAAACGCCAGTTCGAACTCTTTGGGGTTATCCAGAAAGCGTTTGGCGATTTTGCGGTAGCTCGGGTCCACTTTCAGCGCGAGGTCGCTGGTGAGCATGATAGGGGCGTGGCGTTTGCCGGGGATGTGGGCGTCCGGTACCAGGTTGGACGCCTGGCCGTCTTTGGGAATCCACTGAATAGCACCGGCGGGGCTGCGGGTTTTTTCCCATTCAAAACCGAACAGGTTTTGCAGGAAATTGTGGGTCCACTGGGCAGGGCTTACCGTCCAGGCACCTTCCAGGCCACTGGTGATGGTGTGTTCGGCGTTGCCACTTTTGTATTTGCTGGTCCAGCCAAAACCCTGTTCTTCAATATCCGCGGCGGCGGGTTCCGGGCCCACTTTGCCCTCGGGTTTGGCGGCGCCGTGGGCTTTGCCGAAGGTGTGGCCGCCGGCGATCAGGGCTACGGTTTCTTCGTCGTTCATGGCCATGCGGCCAAAGGTTTCGCGAATGTCGTTGGCGGACAGTTGCGGGTCAGGCACACCATTGGGGCCTTCCGGGTTTACGTAGATCAGACCCATTTGTACGGCGGCCAGGGGTTTTTCCAGTTTTCTATCTCCACTGTAACGTTCATCCGCCAGAAATTCGTTTTCCGGGCCCCAGTACACCAGGTCCGCTTCCCAGTCGTCTTCGCGGCCACCGGCAAAACCAAAGGTTTTAAAACCCATGGACTCCAGCGCTACGTTGCCGGTAAGCACCATCAGATCGGCCCAGGAGATACTGCGGCCGTACTTTTGCTTGATGGGCCACAACAGGCGGCGGGCTTTGTCCAGGTTGGCGTTGTCGGGCCAGCTGTTCAGGGGCTCAAAACGCTGCTGACCGCCGGCGGCGCCACCGCGACCGTCAGCTACCCGGTACACACCGGCACTGTGCCAGGCCATACGGATAAAGAACGGGCCGTAGTGACCATAATCGGCGGGCCACCAATCCTGGGAGGTGGTCATCAGTTTTTCGATATCGGCTTTTACCGCATTCAAGTCCAGTTGCTTGAAGGCGGCGGCGTAGTCGAATTGCTCGCCGTAGGGGTTGGATTCAATACCGTGCTGGCGCAGGGGATTCAGGTCCACCTGGTTGGGCCACCAGAATTGGTTGGACTTTGGTTTGGTAGAGAGGGGTGTAAGGGAGTGGGATTTGGTGGTGTGGGGTTTTGCAGAGTGGGAATGACCATCGGCGATGGCGGTGAGTGGCGTCAGGGCTACCGCCAAAGCAAGGGCGAGTGGCTTGGCTTTAAACAACATGGGACTACCTCCTATTTGGGTATTTAATAAGAGCTGCAAGGTTTTGCGGCGTGATCCCAGTATTGAATTGTGCTGTCGATAAATAAAATCGATTTTATTTATCCGACGGATAGGTTTGTTTTATCGGAGTGGGAGCAATAGAGGATTTTGGGCGATAAAAAGAAACGGCCACCTGAATAGATGGCCGTTTCGGTAAAATGTTGTCCTTAACAATCGTCCCTGGTGGCGTCCTGTCGTTTCCCACAACCGTCCTGGTTGCCGATCCTTTATTCCCGACGCTTCCTGCGATGGGGGCTATCATTCCACAGTTTGGCGACGGTGAATATCGGTAAAAAGCTGATTTTTTTGTAGGATATATCCTACCCATGGTTGACTGTGGATAAGAGATCCTTCGCTGCGCTCAGGATGACAGAGGCTATTAAACTGGCAGCTTTATTGGTTGCGTTTAATAGCGCGGGTTAATCGTTTTTACTGATCGCCACTAAAGTCGTAATTCATATGGGGCTGCGGCGCTTGCAGGTAGTGGCCTTGGATATAGTGAACCCCCATTTTCCACAGGGTGGGCATCATGGTGGGGTTTTCGATAAAGGGCACTATGATGCACTCGTCGCTGGCGCGCAGGCGGTTGATGACTTCTTCGATGGCTTCCTGGCCAGAGTCCCCTTCCTGGGCTTTGTCCACCAGCATTCTGTCCAGTTTGACGTAGTCCACCGACAGGCGTTCCAGTATGGTGACCGGGTCCAGAGAGAGTCCAAAGTGGGACAGGGACACCTGGCTGCCCAGTTCTCTCAAGCCCTGGCAAACCTCGGTTGCCTGGTTCAGGTAGCGGCTGATGTCCAGCTCTCGCAGCTGGAAGATTAGCGAGCTGGAAGGAATGCCAGCTTGTTCAATGGTTTCTTTTATCCAGTTTCCAAACGCCGGGTCACAGAAGCTGGCGCGGCTGATGTTGATAAACAGGCGTGCCTCCGGTGTGCTCACCTGTTTTTCCTTGAGTTCTATCAGTGCCTGGCGAATCACCCAGCGGTCGATGTCGGCACCGGCGTCGGTTTTGAATATCTGGGCAATAAAGTCCACCGGGTAATCTTTGGGGTTGGCTTCCGGCTTGATGTGAATCAGCACTTCGTAGATGGGCAGATTTTCCCCTTGCAGGCCGATAATGGGCTGGAACAGCAGTTCGTATTGCTCGTTGCCCAGCAAACGGCGACCCATGGTTTCGGTGTTGGCGCCAATTTCCTCGATGGATGGGGAGAATTCCAGCTCGTAGAGGCGGGCGCCGTTGCCCAGTTGACCGCCGCCCTGTTCGTCGCGCAGCTTGCCGATGGCGTCCACACAGCGGCCAATGGCGCTCTCTACGGTAGTGACGGTTTCTGAGATCACCGTCAGGCCGATACTCAGGGTGGCGGCAAAGGTTAACTGTTCGATGGTGATAATTTCCTGGGCCAGCTGATCACAGAGGTTCTCTGCCAGACGCAGGCCGTTGTCGGCATCGGTGTCCGGCAGCAGCATGATAAAGCTGTCTTCCTGAAAACGGCTCAAGCTGTGTTGGTCCGGGGTGTGTGTTTCCACCAGCTCCGCTACCCGATGAAGCAGGTCTTCGGTGAGTTTGATGCCATTCTCGGCCCGCAAGTTGTCGAACTGATCCAGTTTAACCAGCATCAGCAGTGAGTCCTTACTCATCTGCGCGGCCCTGCGAATGGCGCCGTTGATGTGTTCGATCAGTTTGTGCAGGCGAATTTCGGTATAGCCGCCGCTGGCTTCTGGCTGGGGTGCCACAGGCATTCCGGGCACGTTATGAGCGCTGTCCAGGGCCTGTTGTTGCCCTCCGGCGGCAAAGAAATTGTGGTTGATGCAGAACTGCAGCGCCGCTTCGTCTTCGTATTCAATTTGCGATACCGCCACGGTGAGGTCGATGGGCAGGTCGTCGCTGCGCATGCCCTGGAACTGGCGTTCGCTGCTCTCCCAGGTTTCATCGCTGTATTGGGTTTTCAGCAGCGCTTTGATCTGTTCCTGGTCCTGGGGGGCGATGGTGTCGATCACCGGCAGGCACAGCATTTCGTCCCGATCCATATAGCCGAACAGCTGGGCGTAGCTGTCGTTGCTGTAGATGTAGGTGCCTTCCTTGATCACGGCAATGGCGTCCCGGGAGTTGTCCAGCAATTGCAGGCAGCGGGTCTCCGCCTCTGAATAGCGGCGTTTCCAGTGGCGCAGGCGGCGCCGTTGCCCGAGGTTGTACAGCGCCCGCGACACCACCAGCAACAGGTGTTGATCATCGTCTATGCCGACAACATCAGAAGCCCCCAGGCGCAGGCCTTCCACACGCTTGGTATCCGGGCTTTCGGTAATGGTAATCACTGGAATATCGCGGTTGAGGCGGCGGGTGTTGTGGAAAATCGCCTGCATGCTCAGGGTGGTGCACTCGTACTGGGCAAGAATCAGGTCCCAGTGGTTGTTCTGCAGCAGTTGTGGCAGGTCCGCTTCCGCTTCCACGTGTTTGGGTGACACCGTGTAGCCGGCGTTGCGCAGCAGGCTGGCGAGCCGGTCTGCTTCCTCCACTTGGTCGTGAATAAACAGGGTTTTCAGAGTGGTGTCTTGTGGTTGCATGGCTTGCAGCTTAATCAATTACGGATTGGGAATAGTTGTTATCGGTCACTTTATGGGGCTCTTTATTCCTGGCGCCCGGTATTTTCCAGGGTAAAGCGACTCACATGACTGGTGGCATCCAAAGGCACCGACAGCGTGGCCACTGCGCCGCGCTTGCCCCCCAGCAGGTGAACCCGGTCGCCCTGCTTGAATGGCATTACCGGCAACAATACCTGGGGCGGTTGCATCGTACCTTCGTTGGAAGTGAGTAACAGGGCTGGCAGGTAAGGGCCGGCGGCCTTGTTTTCGCGGAGAATGCGCGCCGCTCTGGGGTGTGGTTTCATGGTTAGCAATTCAACACCCAGCTGCATTTGCAGGTGTGGGGTAATGCGCTTCCAGCGAATCAGGCCCAGTTGCCAGGGTTTGTCTTCCTGATAGCGGCAGCACACCACTTCGCCGGGCAATACTTTGGGGTGCTGGCCACGGGGGAATTCCAGGCAAGCCCCCTGGTCGCTGCGGTTGACCAGTTGGGCGCGCAGGTTGTCGCGCTCGCTGCTGTGCTCGCTACTGGCTGCCCCGGACAGGCTCATGGCTGTGGCAGAGGGGGCGATCTCGTTTTTTTGCCGTGCCACATCCGGTGCATTGCGCCACACATCACCACCCCGGGGCGCTACCCGCTGGCCGGGTGCGTCATTGGTTTGCTGCAGCTGAAATTTGTCTTTGGAGGGCTCTTGCATGGAGCTGATGGAACTCAGGAATTGCTCGAAGTTGGTCTCTGCCAGGGCGTTGTGGCTGTAGGACAGACCGTACACCAGCTCTGCCTGAGTATTTTGTTCGCTGCTGCGTTCCGACTGGCGGGAGCTTTCCACGCTCCAGGATTGACACAGGTTGGTGACCAGGCGGCGGGCAAAATTGTCCACCAGGGCGGCGTCCGGGTTGTTATAGAGTTTGCCATCCAGGTAGTTGACCAGGCGCTCCAGGTTGAAGGCGCGCACCTCGGGCTGTTTGTCCGGCTCCAGCTGCGAGCGGTAAAAGGGTGGCAGGTCGGCATCGCTGTCAATCACAAACAGGCTGCTGTTGTCGTTGTCCTCCAGACGCGCCGTGTCTACCCACAGGGGCAGCCCTTTGAACAGCCGTTGCAAATCGCTGGCGGGAAATTGTGACGGGTTGCAGCAGGCCACCAGCAGCAAACGCACGTAGTCGCAGCGAATGCTGAGGCTCTGGCCATCGCTCTGGTGGCCGTGTTTGTGGCGCGGTATGCCGCAGTGCTCGGCAATGCGATACAGCAGGTGAACATCCGCCCAGAAGTGGCGCGGTGTGGCCAGGTAAAACTGCAGCGCGCGCAGGTACATCAGGCCGGATACTTCCATGGCGTGGGCAATGGCCTGCACCAATTGCTGTTGCGGGAGTGGGGATATTTCTTCCTGGCCGATACCGGAAACCACGGTGCGAAAACCCGCTGCCAGGTGCTTTAGCAATGCCTGGGAGGTGGCGATGGCCTGGGCGGTTTTGGGGGTCAGGCGGGTCTTGCTCAGGGCGTCGGAGCACTGCAACACCAACGGGTATACCAGGTTGAGCAGGGTCAGTTTTTGCAGGGCCGGCACATTGAGCGCCGATAGCTCTTTCACCAGGCTGTAGAGGGTATTGCTGATACGCGCAGGATCGTCAGAACCCAGGCGCTCTATAAACAACGCCATAATGTCCGGGTTGTGATCGCACAGGGACAGGTGGTCCAGCGACAGCGAAGGGCCAGACAGACGCCGACACAGTGCAATCAGCAATTTATCCTGTTGTGATGTATCCAAACGCGCGCTCCTTGTTGCGAGTGAAAAGTGCGAGTGAAAAGTTGCGAGTGACCTGTTGCGAGTAAAACGTGCGATAGATCAGCAGGCAGCCAGTATAGCGGTAAGTGGCGGCTATGGGCACATATAACAGAAATAGTTATATGTGCGGGTACAACGGTGTTTTCGACAGGCAACCGGCATCTTCACGCACCAGTTTCGGCACCAGGTAGCCCGGCAGACGGGCGAGCAGGTCCGTTGCCAGCCGGCGGGCGTGTTCTTCTGCAACGGCAAAGTGGGCGGCGCCTTGCACTTTGTCCAGCAAATGCAGGTAGTAGGGCAGTACGCCAACGTCGAACAAGCGTTGGCTGAGTTCGGCAAGGGTGTCGCTGTTGTCGTTAATGCCCCTCAGCAGCACCGCCTGATTGAGCAAGGTCACGCCGGACTCTTTCAAACAAGCCAGGGCGCTGGCAACGGCGCTGTCTATCTCGTTGCTGTGGTTGCTGTGAATCACCATCACCGATTGCAGGCGGTGGTTGGTCAGCCAATCCAGGCATTCTGCGGTAATTCGCTGGGGAATCACCACTGGCAGGCGGGTGTGAACGCGGATGCGTTTGACGTGGGGGATAGCGGCGATCTGCCCGGTCAGCCAGGCCAACTGACGATCAGGCGCCGCCAGAGGGTCGCCGCCGCTGTAAATGACTTCTTCTATGGAGGCATCGGCAGCGATGTATTCCAGCGCCTGTTGCCATTGCGCCCGGCTCGGTTTGTTGTCTTCGTAGGGGAAGTGGCGGCGAAAGCAGTAGCGGCAATTGATGGCACAGGCGGGGCTGAGGATCAGCAGCACCCGGCCCCGGTATTTGTGAATTAACCCCGGAGCCGGGTTGCTTTGACTTTCGCCCACCGGGTCGCCGCTGTAGCCGGGAGCCGCAAGTAGCTCGTCACCCAGGGGCATTATTTGTTTCAGCAGCGGATCGTTGAGGTCGCCTTTGGCAATACGCCGCAGGTACGGGTGGGGCACTCGCAGGGGGAAGTCTCGACAGGCGGCGCGGGCGGCATCCAGCTGTTCGGGGGGCAGTTGCAGCGCAGCGAACAGTGTTTCCGGGTCGGTGATGCAGTTGGACAGCTCCTGTTGCCAGGAAAGAGGCTCCAATACAGACAGAGTTCGAGGTATCATAGGCGCCTTTTGGGGTAATTCCAGAGATAAATAAATTTAGAGGCAATAATGGCAAACTATTCTACCAACGAATTCCGCAGCGGTCTGAAAGTAATGTTGGACGGCGACCCTTGTTCCATCGTGGAAAATGAATTCGTCAAGCCCGGCAAAGGCCAGGCATTCAATCGGGTAAAGCTGCGCAACCTGAAAAGTGGCCGGGTGTGGGAGCGCACTTTTAAATCCGGCGAGCAGCTGGAAGGTGCTGACGTGATGGACACGGATATGCAGTACCTCTATAACGACGGTGAAATGTGGCACTTTATGGAGCCCAACACCTTCGAGCAGCACCAGGCGGATGAAAAAGCAGTGGGCGATGCCGCCCAATGGTTGAAAGAGCAGGATACTTGCATTGTTACCTTGTACAACGGCTCGCCCTTGTCAGTAACCCCCCCCAACCATGTCGAACTGGAAATTGTGGAAACCGACCCCGGTCTGCGCGGCGATACCGCCCAGGGCGGCAACAAACCCGCCACCCTCAGCACCGGTGCTGTTGTAAAAGTGCCGCTGTTTTTGAACATTGGTGAAGTGGTGAAAGTGGATACTCGCACCGGCGAATATCAAGGCCGCGCGAAGGCGGACTAGATATGAGCCGGGGACCGGTGACAAATTTGCAGGACAGCAAATTTGGGCGTCGCAGCGTAGCGAAGACGGGCGCAGCCCGAGGGCAAGGACGGCCCGAGCCAATCTCGTATTTGCCCTTCGCTGCGCTCAGGATGACATGTCCTCCATGAATTGGCGACCCTCGGCAACCATCGATATTCTGCACGCTCGCGCTTGGTTACTGGCACAAGTCCGCCAGTTTTTTGATCAACGCAATGCCTTTGAAGTAGATGTGCCGGTGCTGGGTGCCAGCGCGGTCACCGATCTGCATATCGACTCTATAGAAGCCCGCTGCAATAGCGGTCAGTTGTATCTGCAATCGTCCCCGGAATATTTTATGAAGCGCCTGCTGGCAGCGGGCAGTGGTGATATTTATTGCCTGGGCAAGGCCTTTCGGGATGGCGAGACTGGTTCCCGCCACAACCCGGAATTTACCCTGCTGGAATGGTACCGGGTGGGTTGGTGCGAACACCGTTTGATGGATGAGGTGGCAGAATTGGTCGTGGAATTGTTGCCGCAAACACCGGTTACCAAAATGGCTTACGGCGATTTATTTGTGCAACATACCGGCCTCAATCCCCACGCCGCTGATCTAAAAACACTGCAACAGCTTGCCGCAGAAACTGCCAATGCCAGGAATTTTGACGAGCCTCGTTCAACCTGCCTGGATGTGATTTTCAGTCTGTTCATAGAGCCAAAACTGCCCGCCGGGTTGGTATTGGTTCACGACTACCCCGCCTGCCAATCCGCTTTGGCTCGTATTGAAACAGACTCTGACGGACAGCAGATCGCTCGCCGTTTTGAGGGCTTTTTAAACGGTATGGAATTGGCCAACGGCTATTGCGAACTCACTTGCGCAAAGGAGCAGGCACACCGTTTTGAAAGTGATCGTCAGCAGCGTGGGCAAGCGGGAAAGGTGGATATTGACGTGGATGCAAAATTTCTGGCCGCATTGGAATACGGCCTGCCAGATTGTGCCGGTGTCGCCCTGGGAGTGGATCGATTGCTGATGTTGTTGCAGGACAAGACCGATATTGGTGAGGTAATGAGCTTTCCTTTTCCCCGTTTGTGACGCCACAAAACCTGGAAATAGGTTTTGTGGCCTGTGTTTACGGATAACGGAATTACTGTCTCCAGCTCAGGGCACTGGCAACCGTTGTAACGGCCAGCAAATCGCGCTCCTGTTGGGATTTTAAGGGCAGGTGTTGCAAGCTGATGACTCCATTTACCTGTATTGCGGCAACCTCCTGTTTGTTGGTGTACACGTAATAACCCAGAGGTTGCTCCAGTGAAATAACAGAGCCTTCCGCTTTGTGTACTGAGGCAATAGTGTAGTTTGTGTCCCCCAGTTTTACCGAGCCTTCAACTTTTCCGGCAGGGCCAAAATCCAGAACACCACCACTTTTTTTCAGCTCAAAAGTACCCACGCTTTTTTCATTTTGAAAAATGGTGCATCCGTAGGGGTTGTCGCCACCCAGAGACAGCACGCCGACATTAACGCTGGTATCGCGGCCGTGGCAGGCCAGCTTCCAGCGCTCGCCTGTGACATTGTTAACAACTTCTGCTGCCATCGCACCTTTATCGCTTTTCACCAGGTCGCCCAATATGGAAATGCCTGAGGCTTCGCGGTCGTAGCTTCCGCTGTATTGGTTGGAAAGTGTAAATGTTCCTTTGCGACCGAGACCCCAAAATTCGCCCTCGGTTTCGAGAATCATTTTTTCCTGTTGTGCGAGAGTGTCAGGTACCTTGATTTGACCGATGCTGGCACCGCATCCGGCCAGGGCCAGCACAGCTACCAAAAGAATACTCTTATGCATTATTGTGATTCCTGTATGTGTTTTTGTCCTATTTATCAGAGCCTGTTCACGTTAGCAGGGATGCCAGTGTCAGGATGCGACTGGGGTCACATACAGATTATTTTTACGGGTTATCCAGATGATGATGAATCAACACCACGCACTGTGATGCGAACAACATGGTTGATCCCAAACTGATTTTTTCCGCCCCCAGGCGTTTCAGGCTGTTAAAACTTTTCTTCGGCATGGGGATATGGTCGGTGAGCAAAAAGCAGGGGTTGTCGCCTAATTCCGTTTCACTGGCTGCCGGCCCTTTTTTGTCCATCACATAAAGCTGGTGATCTTCCGCCAAAGCCTGTACCAGTTTTTCAAAACTGAGGGTGCGCACGGTAATACCCGGTTCAACGTTTTTCTTCTGTTCTTTACTCATGCCTTGGGATGCATCCAATGCTGCTGCGATTTTTGCCAGCCACGCCTGTTCGTGAAAACCACCGATATTTTCCAGTTGGTCGGCGACAAAAGTAATGGTGCGGGAGAAGTCGCGAGTGCTTTCCAGTACCAGGTGCACCACCACATTGGAACGGTGTGACTGGGCCACAAAGATGGCGTTCATCAGGGTGTGAGCGAGAATCTCGCTGTGGGCATCGCCACCCACACCGGCCAGCAATTTTTCGCTGTCGGTAGGGGCGGCGCGGGCGCGCAGGACAAAGGTACGCATGGCTTAGTTGGAAATTGCGTTGGCCAGTTTTTCCAGCACCGGCAGGGTATCCGCCAGCGATAAGCAGCCATCGGTAATGCTCTGTCCATAAACCAGCGCTTGCCCAGCCACTTGTTTCTGGTTGCCGGCCACCAAATGGCTTTCCAGCATCAGGCCACGAACAGCGGTTTCGCCTGCGCTGATCTGTTTGGCGATGGCATCGGCCACCAGTGGTTGGTTTTGCGGGTCTTTGTTGCTGTTGCCGTGGCTGCAATCAATCACCAGATTTGGGGTCAGGCCACCTTTTTCCATCACCGCTTTTGCCGCTGCCACGGCGTTGGCGTCGTAGTTGGGGCCGCTGACGTTGCCGCCGCGCAGGATCAGGTAGCAGTGGGGATTGCCTCTGGTTTCCAGAATCGCCGGAGAGCCCTCTTTGGTCAGTGACGGAAACCAGTGGCCGTGGCTGGCGGAGCGAATGGCGTCTACCGCCACTTGCACATCGCCATCAGTGCGGTTTTTAAAGCCCACCGGCATGGACAGGCCGGAGGCCAGCTCCCGGTGCACCTGGCTTTCCACCGTGCGCGCGCCAATAGCGGCGAAGCTCACCAGGTCGGCGTAGTACTGGCCGATGGTGGTGTCGAGAAATTCCGAGGCCGCGGGCAGGCCCAGCTCGGCCACGTCCAGCAGCAGTTGGCGGGCAATTTTCAGCCCTTTGTTGATCTGGAAACTGCCGTCCAGATCCGGGTCGTTGATCAGCCCTTTCCAGCCCACTACGGTGCGGGGTTTTTCAAAGTAAACCCGCAGCACGATAAACAGCTTGTCGCTGTATTTTTGCGAAGCTGCTTTAAGTTGCCGGGCGTAGTCCATGGCCGCTGCCGGGTCGTGAATGGAGCAGGGCCCCACCACCACCAACAGACGTTTGTCTTTGCCGCTGAGGATGTTTTCGATGGTGGTGCGGGACTCGGCAATAAAGTGAGCGCTGTCTACGGGCAATGGCAGCTCGCTGTTGAGAATGGCTGGAGCCAACAGCGGCTGGCTGTGGCGGATACGCAGGTCGTCGGTGCGGGTGGGCATGGTGCTGATCCGGTGGTTTGGATAAAGGCGGGGATTGTAGCACTGGGGCTTAGCCGCTTGTAAGCGGCTGCGAGCTTCGTGTTACGAGCTGCGAGCAGGTCGGGCGTAAGTGTCATCCTGAGCGCAGCGAAGGATCTCAGTGTTTGCTGCAAGTATGAGATCCTTCGCTGCGCTCAGGATGATGGTGAAGGGTGTGAATTTTACCCCAAATCAATAGCCGGCAGATTCAAACCGTGTTCCTTGGCACACTGCTTGGCGATAACGTAGCCGGCATCCGCGTGGCGCATAACACCGGTGGCCGGGTCGTTCCACAGTACCCGTTCGATGCGGGCGGCGGCTTCGTCGCTGCCGTCACAGCAGATCACCACGCCGGAGTGTTGCGAATAGCCCATGCCAACGCCGCCGCCGTGGTGCAGGGATACCCAGGTGGCGCCGCCGGCTACGTTGAGCATGGCGTTGAGCAGGGGCCAGTCGGATACCGCATCGGAGCCGTCCATCATGGATTCGGTTTCCCGGTTGGGGCTGGAGACGGAGCCGGAGTCCAGGTGGTCGCGGCCAATCACTACCGGCGCTTTCAGCTCGCCGTTTTTCACCATGTCATTGAACGCCAGGCCCAGCTTGTGGCGCAGGCCCAGGCCCACCCAGCAGATGCGCGCTGGCAGGCCCTGGAATTCGATGCGCTCGCGGGCCATATCCAGCCAGTTGTGCAGGTGTGGGTCGTCGGCGATGATTTCTTTGACTTTCTGATCCGTCTTGTAAATATCTTCCGGGTCGCCAGACAGGGCGGCCCAACGGAACGGGCCAACGCCGCGGCAGAACAGCGGGCGAATGTAGGCGGGCACAAAGCCGGGGAAATCGAAGGCGTCTTTAATGCCTTCGTTATAGGCTTCCTGGCGGATGTTGTTGCCGTAGTCCACAGTGGGAATGCCGGCGTGACAGAAGTCCAGCATGGCCTGCACCTGCACCGCCATGGATTTGCGCGCTTCGGCGGCCACCATTTCCGGGTGGCTGTGGGCGCGTTCGCGCCACTCCGCCACGGTCCAGCCGATGGGCAGATAGCCGTTCACCGGGTCGTGGGCGGAGGTTTGGTCGGTGACCAGGTCCGGCTTGATGCCTTTGGCGACCATTTCCGGGAAGATTTCCGCAGCGTTACCCAGCAGGCCGATGGAGATGGCCTCGCCTTTGGCTAATGCGTCGTTGAGCATGTCCATGGCCTCGTCCAGGCTGTAGGCTTTTTTGTCGATGTAGCGGGTGCGCAGGCGGAAGTCGATACGGGTCTCGTCGCACTCCACGGCAATCATGCAGTAGCCCGCCATGGCACCGGCCAGGGGTTGGGCACCGCCCATGCCGCCGAGACCGCCGGTGAGAATCCATTTTCCTTGGGTGTTTCCAGCGAAGTGTTGGCGACCGGCTTCCACAAAGGTTTCGTAAGTGCCCTGGACAATGCCCTGAGAGCCAATATAAATCCAGGAGCCGGCGGTCATTTGGCCGTACATCATCAGGCCCTTGCGATCCAGCTCGTTAAAGTGTTTCCAGTTGGCCCACTCCGGCACCAGATTGGAGTTGGCAATCAGCACCCGGGGGGCGTCTTTGTGGGTTTTGAAAACCCCCACCGGTTTGCCGGATTGCACCAGCAGGGATTCGTCGTCATTCAGTTCTTTAAGGGCTTCGATAATCTTGTCGTAGCACTCCCAGTTGCGTGCCGCGCGGCCAATGCCGCCGTACACCACCAGGTCTTCCGGGCGTTCCGCCACATCCGGGTGCAGGTTGTTTTGCAGCATGCGGAAGGGCGCTTCGGTGAGCCAGCTTTTGCAGGTCAGTTCGGTGCCGGTGGGGGCGGCGATGGTGCGGCTTGGGTCGTGGCGGGTGCCGATGGTGTTGGTCATTGTAGTCATCTCTATTAGTGCTAATCATTAAACAGTGGTGTGTTTTCTGGGCGGTCGCACGTCTGACGTTGCACGCTAAAAGCGGCTCAGAGCTTCGATTGCGCAAGCAAAGCCCTGACGGTTCGGAGCAGTAAATAGCCAGCGCTCTCGGTAGATCAGCTGATACTCGTTGGGTTTAGCGTGCAACGTGCAATGTCAGACGTGCGACCCTGCTGCGAATCAGCAATTTACTCCGAAAAATTAATTATTCGTTGCGTACCGCGCTCCCAGGTCATACCTCGTACTTGGGTAGGTAAAGTCCGCCAGCGTCACCACGGCACTGTTTTTCCAGGTGCGGCGGCTGAGTTTCAGACAGGGTTCGTCAGGGGGGATGGCGAGCATGTCGCGAGTTTCTTCGTCCGGCAAAATGGCGCGCACGATGTGTTCCATTTCCTCCGGGCGGTACAGGCTGATCAGGTATTGGGTGGGGGTGATGGCGGCAAAATCTGCGGCCAGAAATTCCGGTGCCAGTTGCGGGTTGACCCAGCGTTCCTCCAATTGAATGGGCACATCGTTCTGGAAATGCAGCATCACAATATGGAACAGGGTGGTGCCTGCGGGCACTTCCATGCGTTGTGCAATTTCCGCATCGGCCTGTTCTGCCTGCAGATGCCAGATATCGGCGCGGTGGGTTTTGCCCTGGGCGCGGATTTCTTCGGCGATGTCCTGAATTTCAATCAGGCTGGCGTGGCGCGGTGGCTCCGCCACAAAGGTGCCGAGGCCGTGAACCCGCTCCAGGTAGCCCTGTTGAGTCAGTTCCCGCAATGCCCGGTTAATGGTCATGCGGCTGACCTTCAGGTCTTCTACCAGGGCATTTTCAGAGGGAATCTTTTCCCCCTTGGCCCAGGTGCCGGAGCGGATTTTGTCGGCAATGGTGTCCTGAATTTGCTGATATAAGGGCACTGCGCTGTTGCGGGGCAGGGCTTTCAGATTGCTCGCTTGTGTCATCGAATTTTCCCCCCAAACAATACTTGCTGACAGGGTGTGTCCGCCACCAGGTAACTTAACTGCGCCGGGCTTTTGGCGCGCCACAACACCAGGTCGGCGCGCTTGCCCACTTGCAACGTGCCCACTTCATTGAGGATTCCCAGCGCTTTGGCGGCATTGCGGGTAACGCCAGCCAGAGTTTCTTCCGGGGTCAGGTGAAACAGGGTGCAGCCCATACTGAGCATCAACAACAACGACAGCACCGGCGAGGAGCCGGGGTTGCAGTCGGTGGCCAGGGCAATGGGCACGCCGGCATCGCGCAGTGCCTGAATGGGGGGCAGCCTGGTTTCCCGCAGGCAATAGAAGGCGCCGGGCAGCAATACGGCGACGGTGCCGCTGGCTTTCATGGCGGCGATATCGTCGTTGTTCAGGTATTCCAGATGGTCGGCAGACAGGGCGTTGTGCTTGGCCGCCAGACCGGAGCCTCCCAGGTCGGAGAGTTGTTCGGCGTGCAGTTTTACCTGCAGGCCGTGCTTTTGGGCGGCGTTGAAGACGCGCTCGGTTTGTTCAACGGAGAAGCCAATTCCTTCGCAGAAAGCATCCACGCAATCCGCCAGGCCTGCGGTGTGAATGGCGGGCAGCATCTCGTTGCACACCACATCGATGTAGTCATCGCCCCGACCTTTGTACTCGGGGGGCAAGGCGTGTGCGCCGAGAAAGGTGGTTTTTACAGAAACCGGAAGTTCGTTACCAAAGCGGCGGGCAACCCGCAGTTGTTTGGCTTCGTGCTCCAGCGCCAGGCCGTAACCGGATTTGATTTCCACGGTGGTGACGCCATCCGCCATCAGGCGTTCAAGGCGGGGCAGTGCCTGTTGGTACAGCTGATCTTCGCTGGCGGCGCGGGTGGCTGTTACGGTGGCGATAATGCCGCCTCCGGCGCGGGCAATCTCCTCGTAGCTGGCACCGTTAAGGCGCATTTCAAATTCGCTGGAGCGGTCGCCGCCGTACACCAGGTGAGTGTGGCAATCGATCAGACCGGGGGTCACCAGCTGGCCGTGGCAGTCGGTTACCTGTTGCGCCAGTGCACCGGGTTCGCCGGGCAGGTCTGCCATGGCGCCCAACCAGACAATGCGGTCGCCCTGAATACCGACAGCACCATTGTCGATCATGCCGTAGGGCTCGCCGCTGTATTCGCCACAGTTATTCATGGTAGCGAGGCGGGCATTGATCCAGAGGTGGTTCCAAAGGGTGCCTGGTTGGGGTGTTGTCATAGCAAAAAGTCAGGTTGTATATACATGTCTAAACTATGCTAGACTCTCTGCCTTTCAGATTCAAGGCTTGTCGATGAAAACATTGTTTGCCAGCGAGATTCTTTTGCCCGATGGCTGGGCCGCTGATGTTGAGATTGATATCGACAGCAATGGTGACATCAGTGCGCTGCGCCGGGGTGTGGTTGCCTCGAGCGCCGAACAATTGCGCGGTGTTGCGGTGCCCGGTATACCCAATCTGCACTCCCACGCTCATCAGCGGGCCATGGTGGGGTTGGCGGAAAAGGCCGGTGCATCGAAAGACAGCTTCTGGACCTGGCGCGAGGCCATGTACGCCTACCTGGGCAAAATGCAGCCGCAACAATTGCAGGCGGTGGCGGCGCAGTTGTATGTGGAGATGCTCAAGTTTGGCTACACCAATGTGGCGGAATTTCAGTACCTGCATCACGACCAAAGTGGCCAGCCCTACACCAACCCCGCCGAGATGTCGCTGCGCTGTTTACAGGCGGCGCAGGATGCGGGTATTGGCACCACATTGTTACCGGTGTTGTATCGCTACGCGGGCTTTGGAGGCCAGCAGCCATTGCCGGGTCAAAGCCGCTTTTTAAATGACGCCGATAGGTTTTTAAATATTGCCGCCGAGTTGCAAAAGGCCACTGCCGGTCATGCCAATGCGACTGTGGGCATCGCGCCCCATTCCCTGCGGGCAGTAACGTCGGAGTTAGTGCAAGAGGTGCTAAGCAGCTTCAGGCAGGGTCCGGTACATATGCATATCGCCGAGCAGATTCCCGAAGTGGATGCCTGCCGGGAGTGGAGTGGCAAAAGGCCGGTTGAATGGCTGCTGGATAACTTTGCTGTGGACAGTCGCTGGTGCCTGGTTCACGCCACTCACTTGACCAGTCCTGAAATCGACAATCTTGCCAGCAGCGGTGCGGTGGCCGGTATCTGCCCCACCACCGAAGCCAATTTGGGGGATGGTATTTTCCCGGCCGCCAGTTATTTGCAGCGGGGTGGTGTGTTCGGTATCGGCTCCGACAGTCAGGTTTGCATCAACCCCGCCGAGGAATTGCGCTGGCTGGAATACGCTCAGCGCCTGACCAGTAATGGCCGCAATGTGCTGGCCACAGGCTCCGGTGCCAGCACCGGCCGCTCCCTGTTTGATGGCGCTTTGGCCGGTGGTGCCCAGGCTTGCGGGCGCAACATCGGCAAGCTGGAGGTGGGCTGCCGGGCTGACCTGCTTGTGCTGGATAACAACCACCCGCGCCTGTTCGGGCGCAGCGGTGATGATTTGCTGGACAGCTGGATTTTCGGCTGTGACCACAATCCGGTGCGGGATGTGTTTGTGGGCGGCGAGCAGGTGGTTGTTGCCGGTGTGCACGTTTCTGAACAGCAGGTTGAGGAAGGTTTTAAGTCTGCGATGACTGAATTAATGATGTCATCCTGAGCGTAGCGTGGCGATCCGAAGCCATGGCTTTCAAGCCGCTGGATTGCCGCGTCGCTGCGCTCCTCGCAATGACGGAGTCGTAAAATTTGAGGAAAAAGTTCCATGTTTTTTGAATTATGCCTGAACCCGGGTGAGCTGACGCTCTCCGACCTGCGCAATATCTTTCGTCATAAAACCACTATCGTGGTGGAAGATAGCCACTGGGGGATCGTTGAAAAATCCCGCCAGCGGGTGATCGATACCATCGACAGCGGCGAAACGGTGTATGGCATCAACACCGGTTTTGGCCGCCTGGCGCAAACCACCATCGGCCGCGACCAGTTGGGCACTTTGCAACGCAATCTGGTGCTGTCCCACGCCACCGGTGTTGGCGAAAACCTGTGTGAGGCCACTGCTCGCCTGATGACAGTAATGAAAATCGGCTCGCTGATGCAGGGTTACTCCGGTATTCGCCGGGAAGTGGTCGAGCTGATGATCAATATGATCAACAACGGCATTGTCGCTGCCATTCCCAGCCAGGGCTCGGTGGGTGCTTCCGGTGACCTGGCGCCGCTGGCCCATATGAGTATGCCGTTGATTGGCGAGGGCGAGGTAATTGTTGATGGTGTGCTGATGGCCTCTGCCGAGGCACTGGCCAATGCCGGTTTACAGCCGGTTGAGCTGGCCGCCAAAGAAGGCCTGGCGTTGATGAACGGCACCCAGACGTCCACCGCGCTGGCGCTAAAAGGCCTGTTTGAAGCGGAAGTCAACTTTAATGCCGCTGTTACCGCCGGGGCCATGAGCACCGAGGCCAGCTTGTCCGCGCGCTCTCCGCACGTACAGGAAATCCACAAGGTGCGTGGCCAGCCAGGTCAGATAGAAACGGCGCGCCAATACCGCGAGCTGTTGACCGACAGCGAAATAAACCAGTCTCACAGCGATTGCGCCAAAGTGCAGGACCCCTACTGCCTGCGCTGCCAACCACAGGTGATGGGCGCCATTCTTGACCAGATGCGCTTTGCCGCCACCACTCTGGTCACCGAAGCCAACGGCGTTACAGACAACCCGCTGGTGTTTGACGAGGACGTGGGGGTGATTTCCGGTGGTAACTTCCACGCCGAACCGGTGGCCATGGCCGCCGATAATCTGGCCATTGCCATCGCCGAAATTGGCGCACTGTCCGAGCGCCGGGTGGCGATGTTGATCGATGCCGCCATGAGCCAGCTGCCGCCGTTTCTGGTCAGGGATGCCGGCTTGAACTCCGGGTTTATGATCGCCCATGTGACCGCAGCGGCGCTGGCCAGCGAAAACAAATCCCACGCACACCCCTCATCCGTGGACAGCCTGCCCACCTCCGCCAACCAGGAAGACCACGTTTCAATGGCCACCTACGGTGCCCGGCGGCTGGGCATTATGAACCGCAATGTGAGCCATATTGTCGCTATCGAATTGCTGTCCGCCGCCCAGGGCATCAGCCTGCGCCGCCCGCTGAAGTCCAATACTCAGCTGGAAAGTTTCTACGCAAAAATTCGTAACGTAGCGGCGGAATGGGATCAGGATCGCTACTTCAAGCCGGATATTGATGCGGTGACGGCGTTGATAGATGACGGTCTGTTTGGGGATCGGATTGGGGCTTATTTAGGGGGGTAAGCCAAGAGGATAATCTGTGGTCGCACGTCGTGCGTCCAGAACAACTAATTGCGGAGTACCCATGCCCCCCATCTACGAACTAACTCGCGGCACCTCGCCGCTGGTCGTCTCCATGCCGCACTCTGGCCTGGAGTTACCCGCCGACCTTGCCGCACGCATGACGCCGGTGGCGAAAAACCTGGTGGATACCGACTGGCATATTCCCCGGTTGTACGATTTTGCTGAGTCGTTGAGCGCGACTGTTATCAAGGCAAATGTCAGTCGCTACGTGGTAGACCTGAATCGCCCGGCGGGGGGTGAGAGTTTGTATCCGGGGCAGGCCACTACCGGCACCTGCCCAGAGACAACTTTTTCCGGTGAGCCGCTGTACCTGCCTGGTTGCGAATTTGACGACGGTGAACTTGCGGGCCGTATCGAGACTTACTGGCGGCCTTATCACTCGGTTCTGATGGCGGAAATCCAACGACTAAAAGCAATTCACGGTTATTGTTTGCTCTACGATGCCCATTCCATCCGCTCTCAGGTTCCCCGCTTGTTTGCTGGTGAGTTGCCGGTGCTGAATGTAGGAACCGCACAAGGGCAGAGTTGCAGTGGTGATTTGCAGAATCGCCTTGAAACGCTGCTAGAGCAACAAAGTGAATTTTCCTGGGTAGCCAATGGCCGTTTTGTGGGTGGCTATATTACCCGCAACTATGGCGAACCCTCCAATGGCGTGCACGCCGTACAGATGGAGCTGGCGCAAAGTGCCTATATGCTGGAAGACAGCAGCAACCGCTATTGTCCGCATAAGGCGGGTAAGCTGGCGGCAGTGTTACAACAGTTGTTTGCTGTGCTGTTGAGCTGGCAGCCCGCATAAAAAAGCCCCGACTTCGCAGTGAAGTCGGGGCTTGTTGTACTGTGCTGTAAGGGGCTTTAAGCGTCGTCGCCCGCTTCAGTTTCCATTGTTCTCTTTTTGAAACTCTTTGCGCGCTGGCCCTGTGAGCTGTCCGGGTCCATGGCGATGGCGGCGTCAAAGTATTTCAGTGATGCTTCCTGGGTTCCACCGGTGGTGTTGGCGTTAATAATGCCTTTAAACAGCGCGGCAGACTGACGCATGCTGTCAGAGAATGTGGTGTCGGTAATCACGCTATCCATAAAGGCGACACCATCTTTGCCCTGGTCGGCACCGATAAAGGAGTCGCCCAGTTTGGCAAGCAGGGTTTCCAGGTCGGGGCCTTGTTTCAGGTGGCTGTACTTGTTAAATACGGCCAGTACTTTTTCCAGCTTTTCGTCGCCGCTTACATCCCGGCCAATGGCGCGCATGTCGCTGTTAATTTTCTGCCCCAGCAGAATGGCGTTGTATTTGTTGTACAGGTCAGCGTCTTTGCCTTTGGCCAGCTCGGTAATCTCAGTTACCTTGCCTTCGCGGTCTTCGATGATGGCTCCGTCAGTGTCGAGCAGTTGGTCCAACAGGCGTGCGCGTTCCAGGCCGCTGGCATTGGCAATTTGTGCCTGCAATTTGGCAATGGCCTGTTTGCCTTCGCGCATGGCTTTCAGGTTGGCGATGTAGTTTTCAGGGCCGCCGGATTTATAGCCGGTAACTGCATAACTTTTGGCGTTGGCGTCTGTGAGATAAATAGTGGGGAAGCCTTTGGGCTGAAAGGTTTCTTGCCATTCTTCGTTGTGTTCCAGCTGTTCTTCGCTGATCAGTTCTTCGTCGTTGGGGAAATCCAGCTCCACCAGTACCAGATTTTCCTTGGCGTAGTCGACAAATGCCGGCTTGGACAGAACTTCTTCATCCAGTTTGATGCACCAGCCGCACCAGTCGGAGCCGGTGAAGTAAACAAAGATGTCTTTACCTTCGGCGGCGGCGGTTTTTTGCGCCTGATCCATGTTGGTGATCCAGGGCTCGGGTTTTGCTGCCAGCGCACTGCCAGCAATAGCCATTACAGCAACGGAACACAGGGTTTTGGAAATAGCTTTCAACATGGTGGCCTCCTGATTTGATTAAGGTGGCGATTATGTCTGACGGCTGCTCATATGTCCCGTAAAGAATTGTTAAAAAGTTTATACGTTTTAAAATAGCGATATTTGTGGAATTTTGTTCCAAAGCCTGACAGTTTTGTTTCCTTTGGGGATTGCTGATACAGTGGCTCGGCAAGTGGGTTCACACAATCATAAACAGACAAGGTAGGAGGTTCTGATGGCAGCTGTTGCCGGGCAACACGAAAACTGGTCATCCCGTTTCGGTTTTTTAATGGCGTCGGTGGGTTTTGCCGTCGGTCTTGGTAATATCTGGCGCTTTCCTTATATGACCGGTGAAAACGGCGGCGCCGCTTTTGTACTGGTTTATCTGGTTTGTGCCTTTGCCATTGGTGTGCCGATTTTGATGGCCGAGGTAATGATCGGTCGCCGTGGCAAACTGTCGCCTCCGGGTTCTATGACGGTGGTTGCCGAGCAGGAAGGGTCGAGCCGGGTGTGGGGCCTGGCCGGTGGTATGAACCTGCTGACCGCCCTGACTATTCAGGTGTTTTACTGTGTTATTGCCGGCTGGGTGTTGAGTTACTTTTGGAAAGCCCTGAATACCGGCTTTGTGGGCATAGATGCCTCTGTTGCAGAGTCAACGTTTACGGCCACGGTACAGGATGTGCCCGGCATGTTGTTGTGGACGGCCATCGCCCTTGCTGTGACTGGTTTTATTATTTACAGGGGTGTGCAGGACGGTATTGAAAAGGCCGTCAAGGTGCTGATGCCCACACTCTTTTTGCTGTTGGTGGCACTGGTTATTTACCATATGTTTGCCGGTGGTTTTCCGCAGGCGGTGGACTACCTGTTTAGCGCGGACTTTAGCAAAATCACCGGCTCTGTGTGGCTGGCGGCCATCGGTCAGGCGTTCTTTTCTGTGGGTGTGGGTATGGCGGGTATGATGACCTTTGGCGCCTATCTGCCCAAATCTATCTCTATTGGCAAGTCCGTTCTGATTATTGTTCTGGCGGATACTTTTGTGGCCCTGCTCGCGGGTTTTGCCATCTTTCCGGCGGTGTTTGTCAACGGCCTGGACCCACAAGGTGGTCCCGGCCTGATTTTCAAAACCCTGCCGGTGGCGTTCGCACAAATGCCCGGTGGTTACGGGGTGAGCATCGTCTTCTTTATGCTGCTGTCGGTGGCAGCGATTACTTCCATGGTCGGTTTGCTGGAGCCGCTGATTTCCTGGGCGGAGGAGCGCAAGAATACCAGCCGCCAAAAAAGTGCCGTCATTATTACCTTGATTACAGCGGCTATTAGTGTGCTGTCTATTCTGGCGTTTGGCGGGAAAATGACCTGGACGCTGTTTGGCCATACCTTCGGCGATTTAATGGATGTGTTCTCCAGCCGCTTGTTGTTGCCACTGGGCGGGTTGTTTATCGCCCTGTTTGCCGGTTGGTTTATCAGCCGCAAATCCAGTATGGAAGAACTGGATATTCAGAACCCGATAGCTTACCAGGCGTGGCTCTTCTTTATTCGCTTTGTGGCACCGCTGGCGGTGTTGGTTATTTTGTTTAAAGGCATCACCGAATAATCAACGCTGTTTGCTGTCTTTTGCGGTAACAGTGTCAAGAAATGTGAAATGGGCAGCGCTGGTACGCATGCTGCGGCAAACTACCCACCGCTATTTTGGAGGTATGTTATGAAAAAGCTGTTAGCTCCTTTAGTTGCCTTTGCTTTGCTATTGCCGGCGGTTTCCAGTGCAGAGCCCATTGAGTTTTCATTCCCTGATCGGGATGGCGACATGCACGGCCTGTCCGATCACAAAGGCAAATATGTACTGGTGGATTTTTGGGCGTCCTGGTGTGTGCCCTGTCGCAAGCAAATCCCGCATCTGAAAACCTTTGAAACCGAAAATCACTATGACAATCTGGTGCTAATGGGAATTTCCATGGATGACGACGCCGATGCCTGGGTCGATGCCATGGATGAAGACGAACCCATGGGCTTGCAGGTGATCTGTGAAGATAACTTTGACCACGATCTGGCCATCAAACTCGATATTTACGCCATTCCCCGTTTTGTTCTGTTTGGTCCCAACGGTGAAGTGGTGGATGGCGAGCTGCCCATGCCCAGTGATGGTAATTTCAAAACTACGGTTGAAAAGCATATTGGTGCGGCGCACCAGTAGCCTTTCAATTTGATTTTGTCGAGTTCACTGCACCTGGCAAAACTATTAACCCGGCAACACAAAAGGCGTCCTGCCTTTTGTGTTGCGCGCTCAATAACTTTCACATAAAAGAAAGTGACGCACTTGCGCGGAAGTGCTTGATTTTATTGAGCTCGCGCTGGCTGCGCCAGCGGCGGCACATCCCTGTGCCGCGTTATCAAACGCAACCTATAAGGTTGCCGGTTTAATAACCTGTTGCACTACTGGGGTTACGGCTGCTCTTTATCGGCTTCTTCAATGGGCAGCTTGATGGTAAAAGTAGCACCTGTGCCGGGAGCGCTGTCTACGTCGATAGAGCCCTTGTGCTTGCCAACTATTATTGAATGGGCAATTGCCAGCCCCTGGCCTGTTCCCTGGCCCACCTCCTTGGTGGTAAAAAACGGCTCAAAAATTTTGTGTTGAATATCGTTCGGAATCCCCGGCCCTGTGTCTGATATGCGAATGATAACCTGATTTTTCCTGTTCTTTTCCGTGGTAATGGTAATCAGGCCCTCCACAGGCTCTGCCCTGTTCGGTTGACCTGAAATAGCCTGTATCCCGTTGACAATTATATTGATCAATACCTGATTCAGGTCGGCTGGAAAGCCCATTACTTTGGGTAGTGTGCTATCCAGACTGGTTTCAAAGTCAATACGGTCTTTGCATTCACTGCGCGCGACAACAAGCGTGCTCTCTATGGCGCAGTTGATGTCTACCGGCTGCTTATTGTTGGTGCCTGGGTGTGAGAAGCCTTTCATGGCGGAGACAATCTCTGCGATATTTTTCATGCCGCCACAAGATTGTTGCAGTGCGTCGGGTATTTCTTGCGCCAAAAAATCCATGTCACCTTCTTCCAGCAGTTGCGCAATTTTTTCGGCCAGAGGTTTTGGGGCCTCTTGTAACAATGACTGGATTCTTTGCAGTAACTCCATGAGTTCATTGAATGAGCGCTGGAGAAATTCCAGATTATTGTGAACAAATTGCACCGGGGTGTTGATTTCGTGGGCGATGCCCGCCGCCAATTGACCAATGGCCTCCAGTTTTTGAGCCTGTAACAACTGCTGTTGCAGCTGGGATTTGTCCTCCACATCCTGAAACACCGCCACTGCACCAATTTGCTGCCCTGTGTTTGATATTACCGGCGCTCCACTCACATCGATAAGCCTCATTTTTTTATGCGGTGCGGGCTGCTGGACGTACATGGTGATATTGTGGGTGGTTTCGCCAGCCATGGCGCGGGCCAGGGGCAAGTCTTTGCTGGGGAAGCGGGTATGGCGGTCTGTCTTGAATATGCGGTATGTGTCACTCCAGCTCTCAGGTCCGCCGGAGGAAGCGCCGACACCAAGGATGTTTTCGGCGGCTTTGTTGAAATGGGTGAAGTTGCCTCCCATGTCGCACACCACAAAGCCCTCATTAAGGCTTTCAATAATGGCTAACAGGGTGTCCTTGTCTTCGGGCATGTCGGTGTGTTGGTTCACTGCGGTCCTGCTTTTTTTAGCTGTGGGGAAAAACTACTTGAAATAATTCCCGCAAAAAGTTAAAGGGTATTGGTGGTATGCCGATATCAATATGCTTGTAGAAAAATAAATGTGATAAATCCGGAAATATAGGAAGTGCTCGGGCCTGTTAACACTAATTGAGTCATCACTGCTGGGAGCCATTTTTTCGCCCAGCAAGGCAGAAGGAGTGCTGTGTAGTCATTCTACATGAGCGACTGATAACGCAGCTGGGTGGAAAAATGGCCCCAGCCCTTCGGGTTGCGGCTAAAAAAGCGCCACTCGGTGTTGCTCGTCGCTCATTTGGAATGACCAAACCGCACTCCTCGCGCCTTGATTGGCGCTTTTTTAGTCACAACAGTGACGATTCAATTAGTGTTAACAGGCCCTAGTGTAGTTTACTACATCAAGGAGAGTAGTAATGAAATGTCTAGTACAGTGCGGCAGCGCAAAGCTGCTGGTAGCCTTGTTTGTTCTGTTTTCACTGCCATCTCAAAGCGAACCCATCACCCCAATACAGTTTCCCGATAACCTGAATGAGAATGAGATTCAGTTGGGTAAACGCTTGTTTCACAGTACTGAATTGTCGCGGGATAACACAATTTCCTGTGCGTCGTGCCACGCAGTAGACAGTGGTGGTGATGATGGCCTGCGGTATTCAATAGGTGTCGACGGACAAGTCGGGCCCATTAATTCCCCTACCGTGCTTAACAGTGGTCTCAATGCCGTTCAGTTTTGGGACGGTCGGGCCGGTACACTGGAACAACAGGTAGAGGGGCCCATACACAACCCATTGGAAATGGGCAGTTCCTGGGAGGAGGTGATTGCCAGGTTGTCGGCAGACCAATCCTGGCAAGATGCATTCCGGAAAATTTACCCGGACGGTATTACCGCCGCCAATATCTCCCGCGCTATTGCCACTTACGAAAGCGCCTTGGTAACCCCCAATTCCCCCTTTGACCGCTATCTGCAAGGCGAGAAAAACGCCATTGGTGATCAGGCCAAAGAGGGTTATCGCCTGTTTGTTCAGATGGGCTGTGTGTCCTGCCATCAGGGGCAAAACGTGGGGGGCAATATGTTCCAGCAGTTTGGCATTATGGGGGATTATTTTCGCGACCGGGGCGAGATTACAGAGGCAGATTATGGTCGCTTCAATGTTACCGGAAAGGAGAGTGACCGTTATATTTTCAAAGTGCCGGGCTTGCGCAATGTGGCCCAGACAGCACCTTATTTTCACGATGGCAGCGCGCAAACCCTGGGGGAGGCCATACGGGTGATGGCGCGCTATCAATTGGGACGGGGGATCAGTGATAAACAGGTTAAAGCGCTGGAAGCGTTTTTAACCTCGTTGTCTGCTCCGGTGAGGGAGGATTTGCGATGAGCGAAAAAAATATTCTTTCTGTCTATGCCAAAGTAATTATTGGTGTCTTTTTTGCGCTGCTGGTGACTTTTTCCCTGCTGAGCATCGATAAATACAGTGCCAGTTATGAACACCAGAAAGACGTATTGTCAGAAATCCGACTGTCTTCCCAGCAGCTGCATTCCCGGCTTTTGGAAGTGCGCGGCGGGTTTGTGGTGGACTACGACGGCCTGGTGAAAAAGGTATCGCGCTTCAATCAATTACTGTCTGCACTGTCGGTGGGTGAGCCAGAGAAAAAATCTTCTGGCTGGTTCTCCAGGCAGGAAAAGATTGATCTTTCCTTCACACAATTGGAAGGTTGTATCTCCAGCCGTACGCAGCTGGTTGAGGATTTTAAATCCAACTTTTCGGTATTCCGAAATTCCCGTCTGATTATTTTTCAACTTATTGAGGATATCCGGCAGCTTTACCCGGATCATCAACGACTTAATCAGGATCTGGATATTCTGGAGCTCGATGCTCTAAGAGCGATTGAAAATCGGATTGGTGACAACTACGACGAAATTATCGCCAGCCTGGAGGAAATCCGCCAGCGTCACAAAGGGTCTTTCGACGATATTGATGACTCCCTGGGTTTTATTATTGACCACTTCAAAATTATCAATACCCGTGAATCAGTTATCAGCCAGCTGGTCAGAGAAGAAGTAGCACTGTCGGGCGATTTTGAGCAAAAGCTGAATGCTTTTGAATACGAGCTGGATAACGTCTATCAACAGCACAGCCAGAATGCCTCCATGTACCGTTATGGTTTTGGCGCAGTGGCTATGGCTATTCTTTTGTTTGGAATATTTCAGGCGAGAAAATCAGGCCGTTTGGCGAGCCAGCTACTGAAACATAATGAAAGCCTTGAGCATATGATTGCCAAGCGCACTGAAAATCTGGAACTTGCCAAAGACAGTTTGCAGGCGGAACAGAAGGAGCGGGAAAAAGCACTGGTGGAATTAAAAGACTCCAGGGAAATGCTGGATGCCATTATTAACAACCTTCACGGCTGTGTGTACGAGTACGATGTGATCAATGATTCCGTGACCTACATGAGCCGGGGGGCGAAAGAAATTTGGGGTGTCAGTCACCGGGAGATGTCCACGCAGGACGATTTGAGGCGACAGATTCACCCACAAGACAAGGAATCCACCTGCGCTGTTTTTGATAAAGCCAGAGAGGATCGCTCGCCAATTAACGTAGAATATCGGGTGGTGCAAAAATCCGGAGATGAACGCTGGGTAAGAGAGGTGGGCGTACCCATTATTGAAGACGATCACGTGAAATCCATTGTTTGCCTGGTATCGGATATCCACGAATTCAAAAAGGCGGGCGAAGACAACAGGCGCATTCAGGAAGAACTGCACCACGCCCAAAAAATGGAATCCGTGGGGCAGCTCGCTGCTGGTGTGGCCCATGAAATCAATACCCCCGCCCAATTTATTTCCGATAATCTAGTGTTCCTGCAAGAGTCGGCAGGAGAGTTGCTGGATTTGATTAAGGATATTGAGGCAGCAGTAGACAAGAGTACGGACGAGCCCACAAAGCAGACGGTGAAAGAACTTCTGGACGAAGCGGATGTGGAGTACCTGGCCGACGAAGTGCCCCAGGCATTGAAACAGTCGGCCGGAGGAATAGAGCGGGTGGCGACCATTGTGCGGGCGATGAAAGATTACTCCCACCCCGGCGATTCTTTTGAGTTTGCCGATCTCAACGCAGCGCTGCAAAGTACCATTATCGTTTCCAAATCTGAATGGAAATACTTTTCCAAACTGGAAACAGACTTTGATGAAAACCTGCCCATGGTTGAATGTGTGGTGGGAGATGTCAATCAGGTGGTGCTGAATATCATCGTCAATGCCGCTCATGCAATCGTCGACAAATTTGATGACCCGGATGACCTGGGCGGCCTTATTACCGTTCGGACCAGAGCGCTCGATGAGCAAGTGAGTATCGAAATCAGCGACAACGGTGCCGGCATGCCAGAGTCGGTGAAAAGCCGCATATTCGATCAGTTTTTTACCACCAAAGAGGTGGGCAAGGGTACCGGGCAGGGACTCAGTATTGCCTACCGACTGATCACCGAAAACCACAACGGCAAAATAGATGTAGAGAGTGAGCCCGGCGAGGGCACTACTTTCCGTATTTTGTTGCCAATATCTCAACCCAAATAATTCCACTATCAAAGGATGCAGTTATGAAACGGATCGCCTTTGTTGACGACGATAAAAATGTGTTGGATGGATTGCGGAGAATGCTGCGTTGCAATCGCAAAGAGTGGGACATGAGTTTCTATCTGTCTGGAGATGAGTTTTTGTCGGAGCTGGATGACCATTCCTTCGATATCATTGTCAGCGATATGCGCATGCCTCATATGAATGGTGGGGAGTTGCTTGCCAAAGTAAAGGAGTTGTCACCTTCCACGCTGAGGATTGTGCTCTCCGGGTACGCCAACGAAGAAATGATTCTTGAGAGCTTGCACGCCACCCATCAGTTTATTTCCAAACCGGCGGACAGCGAAAAAATTACCAAGTCGATCAATCGCGCATTGCATTTGCAGGAATCACTGGAGGAAAGTGGCCTCAAGGCTTTGATGGGGTCTATTGGTTCTCTCCCCACACTGCCGGCGGTTTACGATGAGCTGATGCGGGAAACCTGTTCCGATGATTCTTCTCTGGAGCAGGTGGGGGAAATAATTTCTCGGGATGTTGGCCTTTCTGCCAATGTGCTTAAAATTGTCAACTCGGCGTTTTTTGCTCTGGTGAGACACATCGAATCACCCAGTCAAGCAGCCTCTATACTGGGAATGGATACGCTGAAAAACCTGGCGCTGTCCACCAGTGTATTTTCCAGCTTTAAATCTGACCAAAGCAGCATTGAGCAGATTGAACGCCTCAATATAACCAGTCAGAGGGTGGGGGTGTTGTGTGGCAAAATTGGCAAGGCCAGCAGCTTGCCAGCCAGAGGTATCGATCACGGGCAAATAGCGGGAATGATGTGCAATTTGGGTGAGTTGATTGCTTTGGTTTATCCTGCTGAAATGGCCAGCTGGAGTGGCGGTGAATCCGACCTGCCGCACGTTGGCAGCTACTTGCTGGGAATATGGGCAATGCCATTCCCGGTTGTTGAGGCGGTGCGCTGGCATCGTCATCCGGCGGACAGCCAAATTGCAGAGCTGTCTCCTCTGGCGGTGATCCATTTTGCCTGGGCCATGTTAACAGCACAGGCGGAGGGGGCCGGAATTGACCTCGATAACGACAAACTGGATATGGAGTACCTGAAATCTGTCGTTGATGCAGGCACACTGCAGCGATGGCTGCGTATTACTGAAGAATTTTGCGATCAGGCAGACAGTTGATATGACGGAAAAAGTATTATTCGTTGACGACGAGTCCAGCATTCTGGAAGCGTACCGACGCACTTTGAGAAAACGTTTTACCGTAGTGACGGCGCTGGGGGGAAAAGAGGCACTCAGGATACTGGAAGCCGAAGGCCCGATACCTGTAGTGGTATCGGATATGAATATGCCGGAAATGAACGGTGTGGAGTTTCTCTGTGAGGTAAAGGAACGTTACCCGGATACCGTGCGCCTGATGCTTACCGGAAATGCCGATCAGCAAACCGCAGTGTCCGCCATCAATACCAGCGATGTGTACCGTTTTTTGAACAAACCCTGCCCGCCCGACCAAATGGCGGAGGCGATCAATACTGCTCTCGACCACTACAAATTGCTCAAAATGGAGCAAGAGTTGTTGGAAAACACCGTGAAGGGAAGCATCGATGCCCTGGTGGAAATTCTTTCACTGGTCAGCCCGAAGATTTTTGGTCATGCTTCCGTGATCAGCGACTACGTTGCCAAATGCGCCAGCAAAATGGGCATTACTCTAACCTGGGATTTGGAGGCGACGGCGCTGCTGGGGCAGGTGGGCAAGGTGACGCTATCGGACAGTGTTGTCGACCGTACGCTCAGGGGCTCGCCACTGGATGAAGACGAGCAGCAGGTGTACGACCAGTACCCGGAGGCGGGAGCCAAACTGATTAACAATATTCCCCGTCTGGAAGGAATATCCCGTGCCATTCGCTACCAGAATAAACATTTTGACGGCAGCGGATTGCCCAACGATGACGTATCCGGAGAGCAGATTCCCCTGGGGGCCCGGTTGCTGAAGCCGATAATAGATATGATCGCCGGAGAAGCCAGAGGTTTGTCCGCCGCAGATGCGTTTGCCAGGGTCAAAGCGCAAGGTCACCGCTACGATCCCCAGGTGCTGACAGCTCTGGAGCAGGTTGTCAGTGTGTCAACGGAAACCGTGATCAAGGAAATAAACGTTGCCCAACTGATGGAAGGCATGATTGTCGCCAGTGATATCGTCACATCTTCCGGCACCCTGCTGGTGGGCAAGGGGCAGGCAATATCTTCGTCCATGATTACCCGCCTGATCAATTTCTGCAGCAACGGCACCGCACCTGAAAAAGTGGATGTGTTGGTGAATACATAATCTCAGAATTGTGTTTGTCCATTGACCCAGGAAACCGCCTCCTCTGGCGTTGCAAATTGGTGACGCCAGAGGATTCTTTTCCTGCCCGGTGAATACCCGGTTGGGCAAAAAACCTTGCGATTGAGCTTTGTCACTTCTCCCTGGGCGATATACACATACAGTTTTTCATCCTCCTGCTGAACCACAAAACCTTTGTGGCGCCAGTTGTGAATATCGATGGCGGGTGAAATGTGCTGCTCCCGAATGCCCAGAATCGGGTCCTGGGGCAACACCAGATATTCGGTGCTGTAGTGTGTGGTGCGATCCCGGTTTCCCGGAGCGGCTGTGCGGCAAATAACAGACATAAAAAAACCTCCGTAAAGGAGGCTGACGTTCGCTTGAATGATTGCCCGAAGCTAACAATGCCAGCCTCTGAGCCTCATCTCCCGTGCTTTCCGGGAAGCCACCTTGCCCAAGCGGGCAGGTTGGCGATGGCGTCAGCCATATCTCTTGATGAAGGTGGGGATTTTAGTCGTTGATAACAAACAAGTCGAGCATTTTGCTGCAATGCTGTCCACGTAAGCTTTTAGAGCAACAGGTTGTCTCTGCGAAGGCGTGATGATTCAGCGTCATTGCGAGGAAGCGTAGCGACCGCGGCAATCTCCTGACCGGAGTGCGCTGCTGGAGATCGCCGCGCTGCGCTCGCGATGACGATACTTTTACAACTTCTCAAACAACAACGTCATGCGGTCACTTTCACCGATGGCTTTGTACTTTTCGTCTTGGCCGTCATTGGCCCAGAGTCGTGGCGGCAATGCCCATACACCCCGTTCGTAATCTTTGCTGTCTTTGGGGTTGGCGTTGATTTCGCTGGTGGCAATCAGGCGCAAGCCGGCTTGCTCTGCCAGCCTTACGGTATCGCTTACCGTCACATAACCCTTGCCGCTTTCGCGGTCGGCGCGATGCTCAACCACACCCAGCAGGCCGCCGGGCTTGAGGGCTTTGGCAAACAACACAAAGGCGTTTTCGCCGCCACCGGGGTGGCGGGTCCAGCTGTGTACATTGCGAAAGGTCAGCACCCGGTCGGCAACGCCGGCGGGCACATCGAGGATATTTTCCGTGGGGCTGAACTTCACCAGTTTGGTGTTGGCGAATACCCGGGGGTATCTTTCAAATTTTTGCACAATAGGGAGCTTTTGTTTGCTTGCCTCAATCGCCTGCTTGCGCTGCTCTTTTGTCAACTGGGCGAGCTGTTCCTTCGATGGTGCGAGGTTTTCTGTGCGAGCAGCGGCGGCGTAAAGTGTGCCTTTTTTGCCCAGATAGGGAGCCAGGATTTCGGTGTACCACTGCCAGGAGCCCGGGTAAATTTCTACCACGGTCTGGCCCGGCTCAACCTGGAAGAATGTCAATGTTTCCGCTGGATTGCGATATTTGTCCCGGGCTCTGTGCTCGGCAATCCGGTGGTCGCCGTTAATGGCTTTTCTCAGGGCAGAATCGTCTGCCATTAATGCCGGTGACAACATGGCCACCGTCAGTGCGAATGCAAGTTTCATATTTCCCTCCAAAATAAAAAGCCCCGAACCGAAATTGGCCGGGGCTTCTATTTAATGAGATTGGCAGCGAAATATCAGGCTCTGCCGGGTAAAAAAATGTAAAAACCAATACGGTTTCGAAAAGATCGAAGATGCTAAATCGTACGCTGGATAGGCAACATGGTCTTTTCAAGACACGCTGTAAATACCTCCCTGTACGCTCGGCAGCGGCATCCCTGCCGCTGACGGTCTTGAAAAGCCCATGTCGCCTATCTTGTGAACTCCTTAGTATGTATCCGGGGTGACTTGCTGCGTGTCACAGCAAGTCACCCCGGATACAGGCTCGGCAGCTTAATATCTTGTTTGCATTGAGTATGAGGAGTAGTAGTAAATAACAATGCTATAGTAGTGCGCCGAGCTTTTTATTCAATACCTCATTCACCTGTTGCGGATTGGCCTGACCTTTCGAGGCTTTCATAATCTGGCCGACAAAATAACCCAACATCTTCGGTCGTTTGGCGTCGTCCGCTTTAATGTAGTTGTCCACTTGTTGCGGTGAATTGGCAATAACTTCGTCCACCAGAGCTTCAATAGCACCGCTGTCGGATACCTGTTTGAGCCCGTATTTTTCGATGATTTCGTCCACTCCGCTTTCACCCTGCCAGAGATGATCAAAGACCTGGCGCGCCATTTTATTGGACAGGGTGCCATCGGAGATTCGCGCCACCAGAACCGCCAGTTGCTCTGCGGCAACAGGGTTGTCGGCGAACTCTTTTTCTTCCGTATTCAGCCGCGCGGCCATTTCCCCCATCATCCAGTTGGCCACCAGTTTGGCATCGCTTTGTTGGGCGGCGCTTTCAAAGTAACTGGCAGTTTGTGCGTCTGCCGACAACAGGTTGGCGTCGTAGGCGGACAAACCATAGTCGCTTTGGAAGCGCGTGCTGCGAGCATCCGGCAGTTCCGGCAGGGTTTTGCGCAACGCTTCGATGTAATCGTCTTCAATGATTACCGGCAATAAATCCGGGCAGGGGAAGTAGCGGTAATCGTTGGCTTCTTCCTTGCTACGCATGGAGCGGGATTGTTTTGTGGCACCGTCGTAGAGGCGGGTTTCCTGCACCACCTGACCGCCGTCCTCGATCACGTCAATCTGCCGTTGCACTTCGCGAACGATGCACTCCTCCATAAATTTGAACGAGTTGAGGTTTTTGGTTTCGGTGCGGGTGCCCAAGGGCTCACCGGGGCGGCGCACGGAAATATTGACATCAAAACGCATGGAACCCTGAGACATATTGCCGTCGCAAATGCCCAGTGAGGTGACAATGCTGTGCAGCTTTTTGGCCATGGCCACCGCTTCGGCGGCGTTGGACATGTCCGGTTCGGTAACCACCTCAATCAGTGGTGTGCCGGCGCGGTTGAGGTCGATCCCCGACATGCCGTGGCCAAAGGATTCGTGCAGTGACTTGCCGGCATCTTCTTCCAGATGAGCGTGGTGAATGCGAACATTCTTGGTGTTGCCATTATCCAGGGTGATTTCCACATGGCCGGGGCCGACAATGGGCTTTTCCAGTTGCGTGGTCTGGTAGCCCTTGGGCAAATCCGGGTAAAAGTAGTTTTTGCGTTCAAACACGGACTCTTTGCCAATGTCCGCGTCAATGGCCAGGCCAAACATCACCGCGTATTTGAAGGCGGCTTCGTTGGGTACCGGCAAGGTGCCTGGCATGGCCAGGTCAACGGCGCTGGCCTGGGTGTTGGGGGCAGCACCAAAGGCGGTGCTGCTGGCGGAAAAAATCTTGCTTTGGGTGGCCAGTTGAACGTGCACTTCCAGGCCGATAACGGTTTCCCAGCTCATGGCTGTACCTCCGCTGGCTTTCCTTGTGGAGAGCACTTGTGCCAATCGGTCACCTGCTGAAAGCGATGGGCGATATTGAGCATGCGTGCTTCGTCAAAATAATTGCCGGTGATTTGCAGTCCAACCGGCAAACCATTGCTAAAGCCCGCTGGTATCGACATGCCGGGCAGCCCCGCCAGATTGGTGGAAATGGTGTAAATATCTTCCAGGTACATGGCCACCGGATCAGCCGTTTTTTCTCCCAGTTTAAAGGCCGGGTTGGGGCAGGTTGGCCCCATAATCACATCCACTTGCTCGAAAGCGTCGACAAAATCCTGCTTGATCAGGCGGCGAACCTGTTGGGCTTTTTTGTAGTAGGCGTCGTAGTAACCGGCGCTGAGGGCGTAGGCGCCTACCATGATCCGCTGTTTCACTTCCTGGCCAAAGCCTTCGGCGCGGCTGCGGGTGTACAGGTCCATCAGGTCTTGTGGGTCTTCACAGCGGTGGCCGTAGCGCACGCCGTCAAAGCGGGACAGGTTGGCGGAGGCTTCCGCCGGGGCGATGACGTAGTAGGCGGGTACTGCCAGGTGGCTGTGGGGGAGAGTGATTTCTATCAGTTCAGCCCCTAGTTTCTCGTATTCCATCAGGGCGGCGCGCACGGCTTTTTCTGTATCGGCGTCCAGACCTGCTTCAAAGTATTCTTTGGGTACGCCGATCTTCAGACCATTGATACCCTCATTCAACGTGCTGTGATACTCGGGTACCTCGCGGTCGATGGAGGTGGAGTCCCTGGGGTCGTGGCTGGCCAGGGTGTTGAGCATAATCGCTGCGTCTTCGGCGCTACGCGTAATCACTCCCGCCTGATCCAGGCTGGAGGCAAAGGCCACCATGCCGTAGCGGGACACCCGGCCGTAAGTGGGTTTGATGCCAGTCAGCCCGCACAGGGATGCCGGCTGGCGAATGGAACCGCCGGTGTCCGAGGCGGTAGTAGCCACTGCCAATCCAGCGGCCACCGCAGCGGCGGAACCGCCAGAGGAGCCGCCGGGCACGCGCTCGGTGTCCCAGGGGTTTTTCACCGGGCCGTAGTAGCTGTTCTCGTTGGAGGAGCCCATGGCGAACTCGTCCATATTCAGCTTGCCCAGCATCACCGCGCCGTCGCGCTGGTAATTTTCCACAATGGTGGCGCTGTAGGGGGGCACAAAGTTGTCGAGCATTTTCGAGCCACAGGTGGTTTTAATACCCGCAGTGCAAAACAGGTCTTTATGGGCGATGGGAATGCCGCACAGCAGGGGTGCGTCCCCTGCTGCCAGGCGCTGGTCGGCGGCGGCGGCCTGTTGCAGAGCCAGCTCCGGGGTAACGGTAATGTAGCTGTTGTAGCGGTTGTCCAGCTGTTGAATGCGATCCAGGTAGTGCTGGGTCAACTCGACGCTGGTGAACTCTCCGGCGCGCAAGCTCGCCGCCAGTTCGCTAATAGTGGTGGTGTCAGGACTTGTGTTGTCAGGACTTATGTTGTCAGGGAACGTGTTAGGCATAATCAGTCAATTACTTTGGGAACCAGATAAAGGCCATCTTCGGTGGCCGGGGCAACGGCCTGGAAAGCATCGCGGTTGTTTGTTTCGGTGACGCTGTCGGGGCGCAGCCGCTGCACCGCGTCCAGCGGGTGAGCCATGGGTGCTATGCCGCTGGTGTTGGCCGCTTGCAGTTGGTCCACCAGGTTCAACACTTTGTTGATGCGCTCGGTGGTATCGGCGACCTCTGTTTGCGAGATCGCCAGGCGGGACAGGTTGGCTACCTTGGCAATGTCTTGCTGCTCAATACTCATGGTGGGCTGATGCCTCTGTGGGAGTGCGTTTATCGAGGCGGCGTAAGTTATCACAAATCCACTGGCAATCGCACCAGGGTCACCTCATCTAAATTTCTAACAAATCAGCCACTTGTGACGATAAGTCTGCTACTTTTGCAGAGGAGTCGTCCATTATGGCCTTACCGACAGAGCTCGAATCGTTTTTTGATGT